>JAYVBB010000176.1:0-7581 GCA_043750715.1 Pseudomonadota bacterium
GCTCCTGCTCCTGGCCCGGCGCCTTCGCCTAGCCCGTCCAATCCGCCCACCGATCTCGAGCTCTTTGATCTAGGCGCCAGCCTCTACGGCGCAAAGTGCCAAGCTTGTCACGGGCCGGTCGAGACTAGCGCGAAACGCAACACCACGGCGCCGACGGTTTCCGGCGCTCTGATGTCCCAAGGCGCAATGAGTTCGATCACCATCAATAATAACGAGATTGATGCCGTCGTATTCGCCCTGAGTCACGATCGCTCGGTCTTAGAGGGCGGCGGCTCGACTCCGGCCGTCACTTATCGCCAAGCCTTTGACCGCAAGATGCCTCTACAGAATAGGGAGGCGCTGACGAACCGGCTAACTTATCTGTTCGCGACCGATAGCACGAACACCGTCAATGCGACGATCGCTGCGACGATCACGACCAACATTTGGAACCAGCCGGCAGTCTTAGGCGGCCTTTGCTATCAAAATCTGGATCCTGGTTGCCCAGGTCCCACCGCTTTCAGCTCCACAACTTTGAGGTTCGGTAGCGCCGAAGCAGCCATGGTCGCTGGGACGAACACCTTGCGGTCGGGTTATCTTACAAAAACCTGCTTGTCATTGATCGAAAACAGTAGTGCAGCGTTGAAAAATGCCCTCGGCAAGGGCGGCGTTCTGACTACCGACTCGGTCACCGAAAATCGAATCAATGCCCTCTGGAAGGCGTTCTTTCCTTATCTGGATGCGAGCCCGGAGGTTGTCACGGCAGCTTACAACGAAGCCCGCCAGAGCACCGCGGCGACCACCGAAGTTTGGAAAGATGTCATGGCGGTCTTCTGTCAGAGCTCGCTGATGGAGCGCTATTAACATGAGGATAAAATTTTTCGCAATCCAAGCGGCAGTCCTCCAGCTGGCGATCTTCCCGACGACGGAAAGCTCGGCGGCGGGTGCGCAACTATCCCCGACCGCGGTTCTCAATCGTTGCTACATGCAATTGACCCAGAATTTATTGCCGCCTAATGACCCCTTGAACGCCAAAGTAGAAGGCGGCCAGGATCCGATCACGGTCTGCATCAACGATGTCTTTAAGGCCGCCTTTTTGATACCGGTCTCCGGAGGCTACGTCGTGCCGCCAGAGAGCCAGGCGTTGGGTAAAATGGTGATCCACAACTTTCACCTGTTACACTCGAGCTGGTTGCACTTTCGCGGTCTCGGCAACCCGCCGGTGACGGTCGGCACAATCAACACGGCAATGTCGTCGATCTACGAGCCGAACGGAGCGGCGAACTATTTCACCCGTTCCCTTTTCGACCTTTCGGTGAACGCCGATTACGCCATGGTCGGCACGGAGTACTTGAGATCGGCGCGAGACGGAGGTCAGATCACCGACAGTATTTACAATGTCGCGACAGAAGACGCCAAGTATTCGAACTTTCTGAATTCCGGCATCAACGTCATGTACGAGCGGGGGACTGTCACGGGAATAAACATCCTGGCCCCGGAAATGCGGACGTTTGCAACTACAACGCAAGACAACTACGGCCGCGGGACGACAGCTTATCCGACGACCAGCCTGACGCTCTTCCAGCACTTCGGCGGCGGTTTCCTGGGACTCGACTATTATCTGGCGCGAACCTTTGACGAGACGATCAATTCCAAAGGAGACGGGGTCATCGAGGTGCCGCGAAAATGGAGCGAGAACATCTTCCACGACCTTATGTGCCTGGAATTGCCGGTGGTCCGCGAATCCGACGCGGTCCCCTTCGTCGTTCCGAATGCGGACGGCCCGTTTCGGAGGGCCGCCGGTTGCACGTCCTGCCACGTAACGATCGACCGCATGGCGGGCCTGGTCAAGAGTCTCGCCTATGGGGAGCGCCGCACCCAAAGTGTGTGGACCACCTGGATCGACACGAGCAAGTGGAACAAAGGCAGCAGCGGCGACTACAGCTGGTCGAGTAACTACCGGACGACCTACACCGCCTCTGGCGCGACGCATAGTAACTACCGCAAGGAAGATCACGTCGGAACGATTTACTACCGTGACTATACAGGTTCCTTGATCGACGTCCGGGTCGATAGCATCGCGAGCCTCGGCGCCGCTTTGGCGCAACAGAAACAGCCCTATATGTGCGCAGCGAAGCGCTATTACCAGTATTTTACCGGTATCGACGTCGACATCTCCGACCCGGGACCGGACCCTCTGCCGCGTTCTCCCGAGGATCAGGCGCATTTTGATTTTGTCGAGACCCTCGCCTCCAAAGCGTTTCGCGACGGGTCACCCGCAGAGATCGGAAAGATGTCGTCAATCATCGAAGAGATCCTTAAGAGCCCACAGTACCGCAAATCGGATTTCGGGGTGGCACCATGAGTGAGAAAAGTCGCAGGAAATTCTTCAAGGAATTGGCAGCCAGCTCAGCTTCGATCACCCTGGCGTCACCGCTTGCGGTCTTCGTTGATTCGATCCTGAAGAACGCGATGGCCGACCCGGCCGTCGTCAATCCTCGCCGTCTCATTTCGTTCCAACAGGCCCAAGCCCCCTCCCGGTGGGGCTTCGACTTGTTTCTGACTCCTTACCTGACTGATTCCGAGCTGTCGAATTTCGATCCGGGCAATCCGATGATCCGGACGAGGTTTGCGCAAAGTGCGGGACGCAATTCCGAGCTCGCTTACGAAACCACGCGCCAGCACGGCATCAACGTCCCCTCGACGTGGGCCTTTGACGTGCCAAACAGTAGTGGCGGCAATAGGCCTATGTCTGACCTGCTTTTAAACATGCTGTCTCTGCAGGGCATCAACACGACCAATGCCGGCCACACGATTTCTCGCCGGCTGCACTTTTTGCCGAACGGAGCGGCACAGTCGACCAGCGCCTTGGCCAGCGACTACAGCGACTGTCCTCTGGGCACTTTGGGAACCGCGGCCAACTTCGATTACCGCTCCAAATTCGGCAAATCGGCGGTTACGCCCGGAATACTTTCAGGCAATCATCTGACTCAGCTGCTGCAGCCGTTCATCCTTGCCTTAGCGTCTTCCCGCCTCGATACGGGCAAAGTCGCTCCAACGTCAACTTACCAGCGACTCAATCGCATAGTAGATGATTACGCCAAGCAAATTGACAACAAAGCCATGCCGTCCATCCTTAATAAGTCGTCGGCCCACGAATTGATGCTTAAGGGTTTCGGCAACCTCACCACGATTTGGAATTCCCGGCTGGCGGTCTACAACACTTTGATCAAGGACTCTCTCGCCCAAACGACGGTGTTTCCTGGATTCAACGACTATCCGGTCGGATTGGCCGATGTCGCCGCTAGGGGCGTTACGTATGGATTTGGCGGAGCGAGCAACATCATCAAATTCAACGATCTCAACGAACTCCTCCAGTCCCCGACGATCTATGGCAACCTCGCGGAGCGTTTTGTCGTGGCCGAGTACCTGATTCTGAACGACCTGAGCAACTCGGTCTGCCTGCAGCTTGGATCGTTCAGCGGCTTGAAAACCGCCTCGGGACAAAACATCACGTCCACCTTCAACGTAGACGAGCATAACAACGGCTCGATGATCTCGCTCCTGCTTAGCTTTTGGAGCAACCGCGCCTTGGCGGCTTGCTTACTCGAACTCACCGATCGCCTGAAAGAAAAAACCGTCGCCGGTACGACGAAAAACTACTTTGAAGAATCGGTGATCGAGCTGCACGGCGACTTCCAAAGAAACCCGCGCGCCGATGCCTCCGGGTCGGATCATGGCTTCCAAGGCAAATCCGTGATGTATTTGTCCGGAGCGATCGACGGTCCTTATGTCATCGGTGCGCTAGGAAGGGCGTCCGCCACGGATCCCTATCCGGGCGCCTGGGGCCTTGGGGCAGTCGACCCAGCACTGAACAAGCAGTGCACGAACGCCGAAATGGCGGCTACCACGGCAAACCTGCTGAGAGTTCCGAGTCCATTTACAACGGCATCGCCCATGGCGATTTTGCAGGACGACGGCAATGTGACGCCGGTCGCAGTCAAGACGCGTATCGTTTAGAAACTGGCCTACGTCACGTGGGCCAGTTTCAGACTATTTGAAGGCCGAATTCCCCAGTTGTCCAGCCGCCGGGCGATGCACCACCACGAACTAAAGCCGGCCTAAGTGATGGCGAACGCGTCGCCTCAGGCCATGCACTGCAGAGATTTGACGAAAATTGGCGCCATCATTTTCACCATGTAGAGCAGGCCGTCGAGCCGTCGCTCGCCCTCCGCCACCCCGTGCCGTTGATGCACAAGCAGAGGTAGTTGGCGGTCGAAAGCGCGATCGAGCCATCGTGCGCGGCTTTGATCCGAGTGGGGGCTGGGCAGAAAAACGCAAGACCGCAGGGCAGATCCAGGGCTTCATTGGCCTGTTCCCGGCGACGCCTCGGCGTCGGCCGTCAACTCGTCGTAAGTCATCTCCGTTACGTCATAGTCGACGGCGCTCTTCAACGGGCTGAAGTCGAATTCCACTGCCTTCAGGGAGTTCATCAACACCGAATAAACATCTGAAAGCGGCTTAGTTTTGCCGGTGTCTGCAATGCTGTCTTGCCAATGCACGATGCTCGGCATGTTTTCGTCGAGACCGAGTTGCATCGGGTTCTTTACGATGCCGTAGTGGTAGACCCGCTCGCACAAGTCGTAGGCGTTGCCGTCGGACTTCTCGTCGAGCAGAATGCCGAGGTCCACCGCGGGGCGAACGGCAGCGAAGCAGATCGCTTCCAGGGCGCCGACCAGCTCCGCGTCCTTGACGTCGGCGTTCGAGGCGCAAAGATCGTCCGGAAGAGCGGTTGCCACCGCTGGGACGCTGCCAGGGTCGTCGTAGCCGGCGCGAATCGCGGAGCCAAGCGTCGCGCAGTTGACATCACCTGCGGCATTTCTAAGCAATTTGACGACCAAAGATTTTTCCTGCTCGCCGAAGTCGAAGCCGACGAACGTCTCGTTATTCGCTTTGAACCCGAGCGCTCCGGCTTGAGAAGGAAGCAGCGGTGCAAAGCTCAGGGCGACCTCACTGCTTCCCGGCTTGCCCGACATGGCAAACATGTCCATTTCGGCGTTAATGATGTTGATGAGGAGGTCCGGGGAGGTGAACTCGGCCTCTTCGGCATTGCTGAACCAGCGCCAGCCGCCTACCGCTAGGAAAGCGGTTGGCGAGGCACTCAGTTTGATCCAGTTAAGTTCGGCCTTGGCATGCGTGTAGGCAACGGATCCGATACGCTTGTAGCCTTGCAGAACCTCGACTTGGGTGTCTCCGGAGCGCCAGGATATCGTCGTATAATTGCGGAAGTTCGGATCTTCTGGCGCCACCGTCGAATGGAAGAACTTGTAATCGACGACGTCGGGTTTGCCCTCGACCGCTTTGACTTCGAGCCTACCCGTACGCTCCGAGCGCCGGATCCCATCGCCGAAATACCGCTGGAAAAAATCGATATGGTCGGCGGACACGACCGCGAACTCGGGTGCGGGCACGGCCGACTCGATCGGCGCGAGCTTGAATTTGCGCTGACCCCCGGACGGCACGCTCAAATCACTGGTGCCTAGCCAGCCGTTTGGCCCCGCCACCTTCCGGAAGAGATCGCTGACGTAGCGCAGCTCTTCGCCGGCGCGCTCCATGTTGTCGACGGGGCGCATGACCGAATAGCGCTCCCAACCGAACGGGTCGTAATCGATGTCAACGCCGTCGAAGGCGACCGTCCCGGTCATTTTGGGACCGAAAGGATCGGACTCGTCGAGATAAATTGGCTCGAGGTTCGGATCGAAGGTCTTGCCCCGCGCCAGCGTCGTCGGCAGGTTCGCCAAGATCTGAGCAAAGGGGTCGACGGCCAAGCGCGCCAAGGGAAAGACCGCCTGGTCGGCAGGAGCAACCGCCGGCTCGGCCGCGGGGTTTTCGGGTTCGCCCGCCGAGCCAGAGGCGCCGTCGCCGTCTCCGTCGCCGCCGCCGCGGTGGCAAGCGGTCGCCAGTAGGCATGCGAAAAGACCTAGACGAAGCAAAATGCTCATTGCTGCACCGCCTGAGGAATGGCCGAAATCAAATCGGTTTCCTTTTTTTTGGGCACGTCGAAGCCAATCGGCGCGCCTTCCTTAAGTCCACTGAGGTCCATCGAGAAGGTCTTCAACTCGTTGGCGAGCTCCGCGTGGATCAGCGTCGCAGGTCCCTTCGTTAGCAGGCTGGAGATGCCGCCCGGATAGAGCAGAACGTTCAGCTTGCCGTCGACGACCTGGAGGTCCTGGTTGTTTCGAATGACTTCCGTGCGCACGAACCGCTCGCAGAGGTCCAGAGGGATGCGGTCGTTCTTGCGACCGAGCAGCGGGTAACCGTCCCGGTCGTCACCGACTGCGACCTGTGGCGGCACGTCGACCAGACACAAATCGCGCAGCGCGACCTTGAAGCTGGCATCCGTGTAGCCCGTGTTGCTGTCGCAAAGGTCGACCGGGATGCTCTGAATCGATGCCGGAGCGCTAGCCAAGACAGCGAACGCATTCTTGATGGTATCGCCGAGCGTCCCGCAGTTCGCGTTGTACAGGTTCGACCGGAGGACGGTCACCAGGTTCGCGATCAAGATCTGGTAGTAGTCGCCGTGGTCAGAATCGTAAGAAGTCGCGGTCATTAGGTAATTGTCCGCGGCCAGCATGTCGGGAGAGTAACCGGCGATCTTTTGCACGCCCTCTTGCAACCCGTCGCGTCGCGCGACGATCGCGAACATGTCGACGTAGCCGTCGGCCGCTTCCGAAAGCCGATAGTCGAGGACCCACGGATCGGTCGCCACCTTATTAGGCGAACGCCAGCGATAACCCCCGTAGGCTTTGACCAGCGAGTCGGTCAGCTCGACGCGGGTGATGTATTTTTCTTGGAACGTATGGGAGCCGTCGTTGTCTTTGGCCAGAGGCAACTGCCAATCTTCCGTGCATTCGACGACGTTGGAGTTTGTCGTCCAGTTGATGGTCGAGTAGTAGCGGTACTTGGGCCAATCCTTCGGGATGTAAGTCTGCATGACGCGGATCTCGGCCTGCGAGTTGGCGCCGTCGAGGCGGCGGAACTCGAGCCTGGCGACGCGTTCGACGTCGGTCGTCACATACCCCTTGCCGTGTTGAAAGAAGTCGATGGCATAAGGGAAATCTCGGTCTTTGTCGTAGCTGACTATGGCGTACTCGGGAGGGGCCGGCCAATCGGCTAGCGCCCCAAGGCGGAACGTGCGGGTCTTCGTCGTCGGATCGACCGTGACATTGCCGTCTCCGATCCAGCCTCCCTTCGCCGTGGTCGCGTGCAGGAGCTGCTGCGCCCTCTTCATCTCGCGAAGAACGTTTTCCATCGTTTCCGGAGGAACGGTGAGCATGACCCGTTCGAGATGGAAGGGGTCGGCAGAGGCGTCGATATTGTCGTGGTAGACGGTCCCCACAAGTCTGTTTTGGTAAGGATCCTGATTGGGGGTGACCTGCACGGCGGTATCGTCGATCACACGACCCTGAGCCAAGGTTGCCGGCATGCCGTTGATGACGTTCTCAACCAAAGTCGTGTCGATCAAACCCATGGGGACTAGGACGTCGACGTCCAGGTCGCCGTCTTTGTCACTGGCCGCCTGAGAGTCGTCGGGTGGTGGGT
>JAYVBB010000177.1:0-7537 GCA_043750715.1 Pseudomonadota bacterium
GATCTGAAGATCGACTTCACGTGGCTGAAAAGCCCGGGTGCCAAGGGTTATCAGGTCGAGGTCGCGCGCGATCCGGGTTTCGGGGACACCGTGCTGAAGCAGAGGGTCGAAGGCACGCACCTCAACTGGAACAAGCTCAAGCCCGGCGAGTTCTACTGGCGCGTGCGCCCGGAGATCCCGGGAATAAAGGACGCGACGGCGAGCCCCGGTCGCCGCCTGGAGCTTAAAGGCCTGGACCTTCTGCCAAGCCCGGCTCTCAAGGACCGCTACTACTTCCGGCTGCCTCCGCCCGCGGGCCCTGGCACCGCGATGCTGCGAACTCTGTTCCGCCTGTTCGTCGGCTCGGGTACGGCCTATGCCCAGGACGCCACTTCCGAGGTCGACCCGGTCGACTCCGACAAAGTCATCGTCCACTGGAAACCGATCGCCGGCGCCGCAAGTTACTACGTCGAAGTCTCGGGCGATCCGGACTTCGCGCAGACGACGCTGAAGCACAAAACGAAAGCTCCGACGTTCGTCTGGCTGGAGGCGACTCCGGGCCGCTACTACCTGCGCGCCGCCTCGGTCGACTCCTTCGAGCAAACGGGCAAGTTCTCGCGCATCGCCCAGCTGATCGTCAACTACCGGGCTCCCAAGCTCTACGAGCCGCAGGACCAGGCGACACTGAAACCCGCAGCGGGCAAAGCGGTCGTCGACTTCACCTGGCAGAGCGTGGCGGGCGACCCAAAGCTCTGGCTCGAGATCTCGCCGTCCGCCGACTTTGCGAAGCCGACCGTCAGCAAGCCCGTCAAAGGCGGCACGACGAAAGTCACGGAGCTCGGCGAAGGGACCTACTACTGGCGCATCCGGGCCAAGTACCGTTCAAGCCTGCCCGTCGAGGCCGCGAAACCGTTCCGGTTTCAGATCGCCGGAGTAAAGCTGAAGGGACCGGTGATCACGGCGCCGAAAGAGCAAGCCGTGTTCGTGACGGAGCAAAAAGCGCTGCCGACCCTCGTGCAATGGAGCGAAGTCAAAGGCGCCCAGTCCTATGAGTTGGTCGTCGCCCGCGACGACGCCTTCACCGATCTCGTTGTGTCGAAAACGGTCGAGGAGGCGGAACTCACGGTAGGTCTCGTGCCGGGTGGGTATTTCGCGAAAGTGCACGCCGTCGGCGCAGGCAAGACCAAGGGCCCGGACTCCGCGCCGCGAGCGTTCGAGATCAAAGGCCAGTTGCCGGCTCCCGTTTGGCAGCTCCCGGCGAGCGGCCAGGAGTTCGTCATGACGGGCAAGGATTCCCCGCAAGTCGATCTCGCCTACAAAGCGGTACCCGGCGCGGCGTCTTACGTCCTCGAGCTTGCGACGACCGAGCAGTTCAAGAAGGTGGTCAAGAAGGTGACGTCGAACGAGCTCAAGACGACCGTGACGCTGCCCAAAGGCAACTACTTTGCGCGGGTGCATGCCCTGAACGAAAACGCGGAGCCCGGCAAATCCAGCGACACCCTCCCCTTCGCCGTCGTCCGCCAGGAGATGGACGCCCCCGACCTGATCTACCCCGAGGACGGCGACCTCCTGAGCCGCAGCAACTCCGTCCGCCTCAACTGGACGAAAGAGAATGCGTTCACCGGCTACCGCGTCGTCATGAGCCGCGATCCGAAGTTTCAAAAAGTCGTGTTCGACAAGACCGTCGACAAGGACTCGCAAGCCGTGCCGGTGCCCAAGAGCGGTAAGTACTACTGGTACGTCGAAGGCAAGGACAAGCAGAAGAAGTACGCCATGCGCAGCGACGTCCAGACGTTCAAGGTCTCGGATTACGCGCCCGCGGGCGGCGACAAGATCCGGCTGATGGGCGCCTACGCGCCGTCGGTGATCTCGAACACCATGGTGGGCGACGCCATCAACAACAGCCTGAGCGTCGCTGCCTTCAACTCCTTCGTCTTCACCGGCCAGTACTGGCTTACCCGGCCGTTCGGCCTCGAAGCTTCTTATCAGCGCAAATCCGCCGAACTTTACAGCAACGAAAACGACCTCGAAGGCAGCTCCGACCAAAAGCCGCTCGAGTTCATTCCACAGAGCTTCGACCTCCGCACCAAGTTCCGCTTCCTGCTCGGCAAGTCGGCGTTGACGCCGGAGCTGCACGCACGCGTCGGCTACCTGTACAAAACGTTCTATACCTACTTCGCGACCAGCCGCACGGCACTCGACCTGCAGGAAACCAAGACGCACAGCCTCTCACTCGGCCTCGGCGCCAAGCTCCCGCTCGCCCTCGACCAGTATCTGGAAGGCTCCGTCGACGTCGCCAAGCCCGTCGCGTCCGCCCCTTCGAAAGTGACCGGGGGTCAGCACTTGCTGGTGGACACGGGCTATTACCTGCTTTTCCCGAGCCGCATGACGGCCGGACTCGGTTACCGCTTCGCGAACGCGACGTACGCCTTCGTCGACGACTCCCACGACGTCGAGGGCGTTCTGGTAGAAAAGTCTTATAGTGTCCTGGGTTCCCTGGGCTACGGGTTCTAGGCCTAACCAATCGTAATCGCTTGGTAAAGATTGAGGGATCTCAAGGATACGGACGGTTCGCCGAGAAATTGACTAGAAAACGTCACTGTCACTTACCCTGAGGATTCCATGAAGCTTTCGTCGTTCGTTGGCCTCTTCGGCCTCGCCCTGACTCTGGGCCTCGTCGCATCGAGCTGCGACAAAAAGAAAAGCGATTCGTCGGACGACAAGACGACGGGAACCGACACCGACCCGACCAAAGCGGGAACGGTGAACGTCACGACGAGTGCGTTGGCCGAAGCGATTTATCCTTCCGGCCTCAACGTTACGGCATTTCCGACGGAGAAGCTGGATGCTACGAAAGTCGGCCAGGTCGGCGTCTCGGTCGAATCCGGTGCGGCGGCTCTGAAACTGCTTCTCGATGAACCTCCCAATCCGCCGCAGGGCGGCGACCAACAATGCCATCAGAAATACCAGGTCGACAGCACGGGCCGCCTTTTCAGCGTCGCGGACGAAACGATCCAAGCGGTCGGCAACGTGGATCCCCTGGACCCTTGCGGCAATGCCACCCCAGCTCCCCAGCCGGTTGAAGACACCAACCAGAACGGCCAACAAAAGCTGCAATCCGAACAGGATGTCCTGGCTGGTACGGCCACGGAATGCTTGACGAGCCGGGCCTTGCGCCTCGTTTCGCAACCCGCCCCGGAAGGCAATGAAGGATGCTACCAGTTCGACTACGGCATCATGCAAGGCGCCTCCTGCGTTGAGCCGCAGGAAGTCTGCATGGTCCGCACCTCCCGTAACCTCGTCGACTCTGGCTCTTCGCAAATCGAAGGCGGCCTCGGCATCATGCAAGCGATGCTTTGCCAAGCCAAGAAAGACGGCAAAGCGGACGCGCTTCCGGCCATCGGCGAAACTCTCGACCTCGCCACGAACCTGCAAACCGCGGTTGCCGGTCGCGACGACGCGCCGACGATCACGGTCGCGAAGATCCAGCGCTTGGCCGACGTCGACGGCAAAGCCGTCTACAAATCCTCCCTGACCTTCAGCACCAAGCAAGGAATGGCCGTCGAATTCAATCTCGCTCATTCCCCGACCTCCGCCGCCAGCGCGTACTCGGGTGTGATGTGGATCAAGCGCTCTGGTGGTCCGGGTCAAGGTCAACAAGGCGCCGACGGCATCAGCGCTCTCAGCGTCCAGTACTCCCGCGAAGGAGAAGGCACGGCCGCGCGCTTGAAAATGGACGTGTTGAGCGCGAGCCTGGCCTCGACGTTCACGCCGTTCACGGCGGAAGGGCTCGTCAGCCTCCCGGCCGAGAAGACCCTCGACAACTCGAAGCTCAGCGGCATCACCCGCTACTCCTTCAACATCAATCCAGAGACTTCCGAAGGCCAGCTCGCCTTGTGGAAAAACCCCGGAGGCAACTATGACGAACGCGCCCGCGGCTTCATTTTCGACGTGGCCTACGACTCGGTTAGCAACGGCCTGAAAGGCTGCGGCGTCGCCGGTGCCGACCAATCGAGCATTCGCGCAGGCATCGACAAGTCCACCGCGCTGACACCGACCGCAGTCTACACGCCGAGCATCTGTCGCGCCGACGGCCAGGCCGGCCCGAACGACAACGTCTCCGCCAAGGTCTGGAAGCAATGCTTCTCGCAAAACGACGCCGGTATCTACGTCGTCGATCCCGCGAAAACGACCGACGCCTCTGGATTCGATTACATTCCCGCCACCGAAGGCGGCCTGACCCCTCCGAGCATCTCGTTCTCCTCTCTCGGCAGCGTCAACCAGTAATCCTCCTGCTCTCACCGGAGGTCGGGCACCCTAAGTGCCCGACCTCTTTACTTTTCAGGCCCTTCCCGGCGTCAACCAGCGCTAGACAAATCCCGCCGTTCCGCTAGAATCCTCCAACCTGAATTTCCTGAATCACTTGGTGTTCTTGGAGGACATTCCCGTGGCCGAGCAGACCCTTTCGATCATCAAACCGGACGGCACCGCCCGCAACCTCGTCGGCAAGATCGTCAGCCGCTTCGAAGAGAACGGCCTGAAGGTCGTCGCGATGAAGCGCAAATACATGAGCCAACGCGAAGCCGAAGGCTTCTATGCCGTGCACAAGGCCCGCCCCTTCTTCGGCGAACTCGTGCAGATGATGACCGGCGGTCCCGTCGTCGTCATGGTCCTCGAAGGCGACAACGCCATCCAGAAGAACCGCGACCTCATGGGCGCCACCGACCCGGCGAAAGCGTCGGCCGGCACCATCCGCCGCGATTTCGCGAAATCCATCGGCGAGAACACCGTTCACGGTTCGGACAGCAAAGAAAACGCGCTGACCGAGATCCATTACTTCTTCGCGTCCACCGAAGTCTGCTAACCAGCTAGTATCGGGCATCGCATGATCGCTACGACTCTGATCCAGAAAGTCGCCACGGAGCTCACGCTCAAGCCGGCAAACGTCCACGCCGTCATCCAGCTGATGTTCGAAGAGGATTGCACGATCCCCTTCGTCGCCCGCTACCGGAAGGAAATGACGGGCTCGATGGACGAGGTGAACATCCGGAGCGTCCGCGACCGGTACCAGTACCTCCAGGAGCTCGAGACCTCGAAGGTCAAGTACCTGAGGGTCGTGGAAGAGCACTGCCAGAAGAACCCCGCGTTCAAAGGCAAGTTCGAGGAGCTGAAGAAGCGTTTCGAGGCCTGCGCAACGCGCCAGGAGCTCGAAGACCTCTACCTGCCGTTCAAGCCGAAGCGCCGGACGCGCGCCATGATCGCCAAGGAGAAAGGCCTCGAGCCGCTCCTGGAAGTGATCATGGCCGCTCGCGGCAGCCTGAACGACCTCCGCAAAGCAGCCGAGCCTTACGTGAAGACGAAGGACGCGGAAGGTAAAGACCTGCCGGAAGAGCTCCTGGTCCTCACCGTCGAGGACGCCCTTGCCGGCGCCTCCGACATCCTTTCCGAGCGCATCAACGAAACGGCCGAGCACCGGGCTCTGGTCCGCCGGATAAGCCTCGAGTCGGGCCTGCTCGTCTCGAAGAAGATCGACAACGACCCGAAGATCGAGACCAAAGCGAAGAAGGAAGGCGAAGAACCCCGCCCCGTCACCGCCAAGGCCCTCGAAAACGCGAAGAAGGACAACAAAAAGAACGACGCGTCGAAGTACGAAAACTACTTCGACTACAAAGAGCCGCTGCGCTCGGCGCCGTCGCACCGCATCATGGCCGTCCGCCGCGGCGAGGCGGAGAAAGTGCTCCGCGTCGGCATCGAAGTCGACGAAGGCAGGATCGCCGTCGACCTGAAGCACGCGGTGCTCGGCACCGACGTCGCGACCGATACCGTCAAGACGTTCCTGATAGGCGCGATCGAAGACGCCTACAAGCGCCTGATGGGCCCGTCGATCGAGACCGAACTTCGCCTGATGATGAAGAACCAAGCGGAAGACGAGGCGATCAACGTCTTCTCGAAGAACCTCGAAAGCCTGCTGCTGCTGCCGCCGATCCCCGGGAAAGTGGTGATGGGCGTCGACCCGGGCATTCGCACCGGCTCCAAGCTCGCCGTCGTCGACGACACCGGCAAGGTGCTCGGCTCGGCCACGATCTACCCGGACTACCGGAAGGACGACGCGGCGAAGACCCGCGAAGCCAAGATGGTCATTGCCGGCTTCATCGACAAATACAAAGTCCAATGCATCGCCTGCGGCAACGGCACGGGTAGCCGCGAAATCGACCGTTTCATCACGGCAGTCCTCAAGGAATACCAGATCAAGGACGTGAAGCGCGTCATCGTGAACGAGGCGGGCGCCTCGGTTTATTCCACCGACGACGTCGCCCGCGAAGAGTTCCCGGACCTCGATCCGACGATTCGCAGCACGATCTCGATCGCGCGCCGCCTCCAGGATCCTCTCGCCGAGCTCGTCAAGATCGACCCGCGCTCGATCGGCGTCGGCCAGTACCAGCACGACGTCAACCCGAACAAGCTCAACAAGTCCCTGGAAGAGGTCGTGGAAAGCTGCGTGAACAAGGTGGGAGTCAATCTCAACACCGCATCGCACAAGCTCCTCGGCTACGTCTCGGGCGTCGGCCCGGTGCTGGCGAAAAGCATCGTCTCGTACCGCAACGCCAACGGCAAATTCCCGAGCCGCGAAGGCCTCCTCAAAGTCTCGGGCCTCGGACCCAAGGCCTACCAGCAGGCAGCCGGATTCCTCCGCGTCCCGGAGTCGGGCAATCCGCTCGACAACTCGGCCGTCCACCCCGAGCGCTACGAAATCATCGAAATGATCGCCAAGGACTTGCAAAAACCCGTGGCCGAGATCGTCGGGAAGAAAGACATAGTCGAAGGCATCGCCTGGGAAAAATACGTCACGCAGACGCTGGGTCTGCCGACGCTCCGCGACATTGCCGACGAATTGATCAAGCCGGGCCGTGACCCGCGCGAAGACGGCCTCCGTCTGATGTTCTCCGACGAAGTCTCGGAGATCGAGGACCTGAAGCCCGGAATGAAACTCAAAGGCACCGTGACCAACGTCACCGCCTTCGGCGCCTTCGTCGACATCGGCGTCCACCAGGACGGCCTGGTCCACATCAGCGAGCTCTCTGACCAGTTCGTCAAAGACGCCTCGTCCGTCGTCTCGGTCGGCACCGTCGTCGACGTCCGCATCCTCGACGTCGACGTCCAGCGCCGCCGGATCAGCCTCAGCTGCAAATCGGAAAACGCCGTCCGCCAACCTCAGCAACCCCAAGGCCAACGCCCGCAAGGCGCGCAAGGACAGGGCGGCCAGAGTGGACAGGGCGGGCAACGCCACCAACAGCAGGGCGGCAATCGTCCGTACCAAGGCGGCCAAGGCGGAGGTCAACAGAACCGCGGCCCGCAAAAACCGAAGCAGCCCGAGAAGAATCACTCCCTGGACGACCTGCTCAGCAAATTCGGGAAGAAATAAGGGTTCGCCATGACCAAGCACCCTCCGCAACCTGCACGCCTCGGCGTCATCGGGGGCTCCGGCCTCTATCAGATGAACGGCGTCAAGGTCGTCGGTGAGCACGCACTCTCGACCCCGTTCGGTCAGCCGTCGGAC
>JAYVBB010000178.1:0-5767 GCA_043750715.1 Pseudomonadota bacterium
CGGCAACTGGGGCTGGATCCTGTTTCTCTTCGCCATTCACCTGGTCACGGCCGTCTGCGTCGCCGTCGGATATCGTACGCGCATCGCCACCGTCGTCGCCTGGGTGCTTCTCGTATCCCTGCACAACCGCAACACTTACATCCTGAACGGCGGCGACGTCCTCTTCCGCTGCCTCTGGTTCTTCGCGATGTTCCTGCCGCTCCAGGCCCGCTGGTCGGTCGACGCCGCGCTGTCGCCCAAGCGCCCGAGCCCCGACTCGCAGCTCTACTTCGGCGGGCCTTCGAGCGCCATGACTCTGCAGCTCTGCTTCGTATATCTGACCACCGCCCTGCTCAAGACGGGCAAAGAATGGTGGCCGGACGGCACGGCCAGTTACTTCGCCCTGAGCCTCGACGAGTTCACGACGCCCTTCGGCAAGTGGATGCTGCAGTGGTACGACCTCTTGCACTACTCGACGTTCGCCGTCTTCGCCCTCGAGTGGTCGGTGGCGTTCATGATCCTGTCCCCGGTCCTGCGGGTGCCTCTCCGCATCGTTGCGATTCTCAGCCTTTGGGCGCTGCACCTCAACTTCGACCTGTCGATGCGGCTCGGGATTTTCCCCTGGGTCGACATCGTCGGCGTCTCCGTGCTGATCCCCGGCGAAGTCTTCGACTGGATCCAAAGGCGCCTCGACGCGCAAAAGGGTCGGGTGGATCTCAAGATCTACTACGACGCCGAATGCGGATTCTGTCGCAAGGCCGTGCTCCTCCTCACGGAGTTTCTGGTCCTGCCGAAGACCCATATCCACAAGGCGCAGGACGACAAGGGCGCCTTCAAGATCATGGCCGACCAGCACACCTGGGTCGTGGCGGACGGCAGCGGCAAATACTTCATCCGCTGGGACGCGCTGATGACCACGCTCCGCCAGGCGCCGCTGATCTTCGGCTGGATGCTCCGGAAGCTTCCCCTCGAGCTCCTGCGCTTTCCCGGCAACGTCGCCTACCGCGTCATCGTGCGCTTTCGCGGGGCGTTCGGCCGCTTCACCGGCCGGTTCCTGCCAGAGCGCGACGCCTCGCACGTCGAGCCGTCGACGCTGGTCAACCTCGTGACGATCTTCTTCATCGGTTACGTCGGCCTCTGGAACATGAAGTCGGTGCCGCGCTTCGGCGTCGACATCCTGCCGCCCTGGAACAAGATCGGCAGCATCCTGCGCATCGACCAGAAATGGAACATGTTCGCTCCCTATCCGTTGCGGATGGACGGCTGGTACGTCATGGACGGCGAGCTGCGCGACGGCACGAAGGTCGACGTGCTTCGCCACACCGTCGGCCAGGTGAGCTACGACAAGCCGGAAGTCGTCTCGTACATGTTCAAGAACGCCCGCTGGCGGAAGTTCATCATGAGCCTTTACGAGAAGAACAAGAAGAACCACCGCCTCTACTACGGCAAGTACCTCTGCCGCTCTTGGAACGAGAGCGTCGAGGACGATCAGAGGCTGATGAAGTTCCAGATCTACTTCATGAAAGAGAGAAACGTGCTGCCGGGCGTCGAGAGCAAGGTCGAGAAGACCATGATCTGGCAGCACGACTGCTTCAAGAAGAAGACGGACGAGGAAGCGGCGGCTGACGCCGAAAACGGCACCTGAATGAAAAAAGGCCTCCTTCTTTTCGTCCCGTTGTTTGCCGCCCTATATTGGCATTTTGGTGCTGTCTCAAGTTCTAGCGAACGGCCGTCGATCCAGGCACCGAGCAAAGAATTTCGTCGGCCGTCGAACGGGCATAGGGAAGTCCAAGCACATTCAGCGACGCGACCGAGATCAGATCCCGCGCTGAAATATTACCTGCCTGAGTCGGTAACTTTGCCGGCTCGGCGCGTCGAGGCTAACTCCGTCGCGAACATAGCGGTCGATCACGAGGTCCCCGACACGGACTACCTGTCGCCGGGCTCGTCCACCGAGGCGGCTTTGACTGCCTGGAAGGAAGAAAGATACGCCTTCTACCGCGACGATTTACGCGTTTCCGAGGAAACGATCGCCGCCGTCGATGCCGTCGTCGAGGACTTTGGTACACAGGTCAGACAGATCGTCGAAAGGATGGAGGACGCCGAACCCGATCAACATGACCAAGACGACCTCCAGCTTCAGCTGGTGCAAAGGTTGAAGCTGCTCGACGACCGGGTCTTCGAGATGTTGGGGCCGGACCGCTATGATCAAATCGTGGCTTTTCGCAGCCGCTTTAATTTGGCAGTCAAAGAAAGATTCGACACCGATTTGAAGTTTACCGCCTTTTGACGGTGCGGCGGCGTCACTTGGCTGCTTTGGCCTGGATGACTTCGAGCGTCTTGCAGGACAGCTCCGCCTTGTGCTCGATCGCATAGGTCACGATCGCGCCGGCGCCTTCGACGATTTGCGAGCAGGTCTTGTCCGCAGGGGCCTCGACTTCTCCCGTGGAGTTGCGCCTTTCCATGCGCAGCCCGGCTCCGGTCAAGACGGCCGTGTTCGTCGTCAGGCTGATGAAGCACTTGCCTTCTGACTTTTGCGCCACCGCGGCCGTAGCGACACCCGACCACTGATCGTCGATCTTGGCGTCGAAATACCAGCCGCTGACGAACGCATCGGTCTGGCAGGACGTCGCTTCGGTGCACTTGTAGTAGACGAGGGCGTTGCCCTGCGACGCCTGTTCCAGGGAAAGCTGGAAGAAAGCCGGGTCGGCGTCGGCAGCCGGCCCTTCGGCTTCGCAGGACTCCTCGTTCAAGGTGCGACCGGTCACGGCGTAGGTCCCCTCGTAGGGATCCGACTCGTCCTTGGATTCATCATCCTTGGAACCGCACGCGACCAGAAGCACGGCGAGCACGCACGCTTGCAGCAGGCTCAAGCGGCCACCCCTCAGTAGCCGAAGTTGTTGAACGCGTTCCGCACGGTGGTCGGACGACCGGCGGGCTGCTGGGTGATGCCATCGCCGCTCCAGTTTTCGTTCGTGCGCTTGGCGCTGCTCTGGGCGCCGGTGGTTTTGCAGCTGACGAGCGTCGCCGCGACGAGCGCGATAGCGATGAGAATACGCATGACTTCCTCCTGAAGCTTCCTGAACAGGGGCATCATGCCCCTACCCCGCCTATCGTCGCCTTTACCCGAGGCCTTTAGCGGCAATGGGGCAATGGGGTCAGGCACGTGCCTGACCCCGCAGAGGGGACAGGCAAGTGCTTGACCCCACTCCCCATTCCGATTACCGAACGGGCGCCTCGAGCCGCGCCGCCAGATGCGCGTACGCCGTCGACAGGATCTTGAACGCGTAGTCGCTGCCGCCTTGGCGGTCCGGGTGCAGGCGTTTGGCCATCGCGAGGTAACGGTGACGAAGCAACTCGGTCGACGGCAGCACGTCGAATCCCATGAATTTCAGCGCGTCGAGATCGGCCGGAGTGAGCAGCGGCTTCAGCGCGTCGGCGGAGCGGCGCTTCTTCAGCTCCTCGCGCATCGCGTCGGCCGCGGCGTTCTTGACCCGCGGGCGGTCCTGGCCCGAGGCGGCGCGCTTCTGCTTCAACTCCGCCATCTGGTGCGTCCAGAGCTTCTCGCTCGTCTCCCAGAGCTGGCGGTAGCACACGTCGAGGCGGTCGCGGTTGCCCACGACCTCCGCGCGGACGTTCATCAAAAAGGCGCGCAAAGCCCGGCTCTCGAGGCCCGGAGGCAACCCGTCCGGAAGCTCCGCGAGATCCAGCCCTTCGAACGGTCCAGCCAGCTTCGAAATCGCGGCCAGCTCTTCGGCGTAGTTCAGCAGCGTCCGCCAGAGGCAGCTCGACGCATCCCTGAACGGCAGACTCTCGGTGGTCCTCAGGCGGTAGCAATCCGAAAGCGAGACGCGGACGCGTTCGGTGTCGGCGAGCTCATAAGGGGCGAACACCGGCTCTTCGAGCAGCGTCGAGGAGAACGGTCCGGTCGACGTCGACGTCGGCGCGCGGAACCAGGCCTGCGCCCGCTCCGGTCTGAGGATCCCGAGGCGGAAACGCAGCGTGTTCTCGAGGCTTTTGATTTTGACGCCGAGCTCAGTGATGGCGTCGATGCCCTTGGGGTTTTTGCCGCTGAGCGCCAGCTTCAACGCCGTGATGAAACCCGCCCGCGTCTCGAGCTCGGCCAGAACGGCGCTCAACGACTCGGCGACGGTGCCGCTCGACTCGATGGCCGCCAGAAACCAGTCGCGCGGAACGGCTTCGCGCTCTTCAGCGCGTTCGCTCTCCGCGACTTTCGCCGTTGCGGGGGACTGGGCCATGATCTCTCAACGTTGCCTAACGATTCTGGGGGACTCCCCGGGTTTTCTCCATCACTTCGGAGAGCCGGTTCAGCTCGTCGGCGACTTCGGCGAAGGCATCCCCTTTGCGGAGATACGTCCGTGCGTTGTAACGCCCTTCCGCGATGCTGCGGATGTGGCGCCGGAACGCGATCGTGGGTCCAACGAGCTTATGGGTATAGAGTACCGACAGCAGGACCGTGGCCGCCAGATAAATGGCGAAGCAGAGAAAAATCCAGACGCGGGTGCCGCGCCAATAATCAGCGAACATGTCGGTCACTTCTTCCGGCGCGTCGGTCAGCGTGATGATCGAGCCGACGAAGTCGTGGAAGTTGTGATACATGATCGCCGCGAGCGCGAGCGCGAACAGCGTCGACAAAAGGATCGAATAAATCCCGAGCTTTACCTGAAGCAGAGGCTGCAGCATGAAGTTCTTCACGCGCCGCTTCGCCTTGCCGCCCAGACCCATCGGCGCTCCGCCCTGAGGCGCTCCGCCCTGTGGTGCTCCACTCATCTTCGACTCCCGCCAAAGTCTCGTTTGTAAGATTATAACTACTTTACATCATAAATATAAGTCAGCTCGCCGATCATGTTGTCGGGGGCCGGGAACTGGATCGCGGCGAGTTCGTTGTACATGCACTCGACCAGCTTCGGGTCGCTGGACGCCGTGCCGCCCGTAGCCTTGAGCTTGCTCATCGTTCCTGTCTGTTTTGAGAGCAGGAAGGTAAATTTGACGTCGCCCCGTAGCGCGTCGTTGAAGTCGAGCCGGTCGGTGTAGCAGCGGCGGAGGTTCGGGTCGTAGACCGACAGCACGTTCGCGAAGGCTTTGGCGTGGTAGTTATGCTTGAACAGGTTCAACTTGTAAAACATGGCTATCTGGCGCGTGAAGGTGATCGTCGCCCGCATTTCGTTGGCGCCTTCGTAGTTCGTCTCGGCGCCCTTCAGCACCTTTTTGCCGCCGACCTTTTCCTGGATCAAACCCGTGAACCCGTTGAGCACCGCGGCAACCGAGCTGTCGGTCTTGCCTCCCTCCTCCTTGTAGGAGTTGGGGACCATCCCGAAGGCGACCGTCAACCCGACCTTGGCGTCAGGGGACAGAGTCCAGAGCCCGAGATTCGACAGGCACTGGCGCTTCACCAGAAACGTCTGCTTCCGGCTGCCTTCGTCGTCGTCCTTCCAGATCCGCTTGGTGCCCGCGGCGTCGACCATAACAACCTGTTTTATTTCGTATTTACCCGACGGCAGCTTGTACATGTCCCGCGGGTAGCCAGTCGGGTCGTCGCCGAGCGGGTGGCTGACGAGGTAGGCCTTTTTCTTCAGCAGGTTCCAGATCGTGATCTGGACGTTTCCGGTGATGAACTTCGTCTGCTGGGACGCCTTGAAGCCCTTCAGCCCGACTCTGACGTAAAGGCCGCCCTGCTTTTGATCGAAGTATTCGCCCTGCCAGGAGTTGAGGGCCATCGGACCGGCGCCCACCAGGGCCCAAGCGGCCAGGGCTAGGAAGAGCGGTC
>JAYVBB010000179.1:0-3685 GCA_043750715.1 Pseudomonadota bacterium
TCGTCGTCTTTTTTCTTGCCGCATCCTAGCGGCAGCATCACGGCGACGGACAGCGCGATGAGTTTCGTGAGCTTCGCGTGAATCATGGATTGGCCTTTCAGGATGGAGATGGCGGTCCCCCTCGGGAACCAGAAAGCCCCATCGGCTGGCTATTACGCACCTTGAAACAATTAATGTTTAAATCTGGAGTTACAGCTTCTTAGGTACTTACAGAAGCGTCGGAAAAGCAGGTGGAAATGGGCATGACAGCTCCTTGAGAGGTCAATATGGCGCGTTTCCTGTTTTCTCGATCTCAATTATCTCTTCCTCATGCCCATTCCATTTTCCAAGGAGGAATCTATGAACATCTTGAAATGTGTAGCCGCTCTGACTCTCGTTTCATCCACGGCCTTCGCCGATCACACGGGTCGCGGAGACCCCGCGCAAATCGCGCGGGCGTCGTACCGCTCCGCGACTGACGCGGAAACGCTTGGCCGCGATGCCCAGTTTTCGTGCTCGGGCTGGGGGTCGCGTCTGGCCTACTCTGCCGACCGCTTGCATCATGCTTTGAGCGACCTTTATCGCGCCGCCCGTCGCTCTGGCCCCGTGCCTCCCGATCACCGCGAAGACGAAATCGTCGATCTCTTCGAATCGGCTGAATCCGCGTATTACCAGGTCGAGTCGGACTACCGGAATTCGTGGTGCGACGGCCAAGTCCAACGGGATTACCTCAACCTCCAAAACGGCTTCACTCGGCTGGAGCAAACCATCCAGTAATTGGAAGGACCTGTTGCAACGGCTGGCTCGCCGTTCCAGTGGCGAGCCAGCGGCAGGACCAGGCCTGCTACGACCGGCGAATTTTCAACGGCTCAGCGCTTCTTACGCCCTTCCAGGATCTTGAGGAAAGAGCGGCTTTGGATCTCGTCCAGGGTCAGACCGGTGGCTTTCACCTCATCCATCGAAATAGCCCCGCAGTTCAGCGCCCGCAGGAAGAAGTTCAGCAGACCCTGGCCTGTCGCGGCGTCGTCGAAGACGTCGCCGAGCAGCGTCGCCTGCGCGGCTTTGTCGATGAAGGCCTTGAGGCGATCGGTCGCCGGCCCGAGGCCGTCGAGGAAGAAGCTGTAGCAGGCGGCGTAGCGAACCGGGAGCTGCGCGGGGTGCAAGTCCCAGCCTTGGTAGAAGGCGTTACGCAGCGAGTGCCGGATGTGCCCGAACGACAGGCGCCAGGCGCGATGCACGACCTCGGCGTTTTCCTTCACTTGAGCGGGCGTCAGGGCGGGTTCACCTTTGCGTTCCTTGTGCGGGCCGACTGGCATGACGTTGGTCGCGCCGTCCGACAGGAAGAGCGGCTGGCCCGCATATGCCACTTTCATGAAGTGGCGCGCGAAGTCGCAGGCCGGGTGCTCCATGCTTTGATACGCCGCCGTGATGTTGCAGCTGGCTGTGTAGTCGTAAGTGCCGAAGTGAGCGCCGATGACCCGGTCCCCGCCGGCTTTCACGAAAAGCGGGAGGTTCGACACCCCGTGCTCGTTCAGGACGGACTGCGTCGTTTCGATCATGATTTCCATGCGCAACGACTTCGGCTTCAGCTTCAGCTCTGTTTCCAGCGAGTCGAGGACTTTGACGTAGGCGTCGACCTGGGCCGCGCTGATGACTTTCGGGAGCGTCAGCACGAAATTGGCCGGTAGCTTGCCTTCCGACGCCGCAAGCAGCGTCGAAACGAAGATGTCGGTCGTCCGGAAGGCGCGCCGCTTCATCTCTTCGTTCAACGTCTTGACGCGGATCCCGATGAAGGGCGGCAGCGTCCCTTCTTTCATTCCCTTGGCGACCTCTTCGGCGGCGTGCGCCGCCGTCTCGTCCTCTTCCTTGTCGGGGCGGATGCCGAAGCCGTCTTCGAAGTCGATGCGGAAGTCCTCGCAGGCTTCCCGCTCGAGCTTGCCGACGACGCGGGAGTGGACCTCTTTCGCCAACCAGGCGTCGCGCGCCGGATCGGTGGCGACGATGCCGAGCGCCTGCGCGAACGCCTTCGGGTCCGCTCCATAGGTCTTCATCGCATGCCGGGCGCCTTCGCCGAGCTTTACCGCCGTGTCCGACTTGAACAGGTGCGCGCCGCCGTAGACGGTGTGCACGGGCTGGCGTTCGGCGAGCTCGCCGCGCCAATGCGCCGACGTCACGGTGTTCGCCTTTTTGAGGTCCGCGAGAATGGTCGTCAGGTGGTCGTCGCGCAAGACGGATTTCATGTCAGCTCCCGCGATAGGTCGAATAGCCGAAAGGATTCAGGAGCAGCGGCACGTGAAAGTGCTGCGCCGAGCCCTGGATTTGAAACTGGATCGGAATCTGCTTGTAGAAGGCCTGAACCTTCTGGCGTTTGAAGTAGGGCTCGACGTCGAAGGTCAGGCGATAGAACCCGGCCGTCAGACTCCCTTCTTTCATGAGCGTCTTGAGGCGTCCGTCGGCATCCGTCTTGCCTTTGCCGATCGTCTTCCATTGCTTCTTGTCCTGCCGCTCGAGCGTTACGACGATGCCTTTCGCCGGCTTACCGACGGCGGTGTCGAGCACGTGCGTGGTGATGGGACTCATGTGCCAATCTTCTCCATGCGAAGGCGCGTGATTTTCATCTGCTCGACCGCGGCGAGGCCGAGCTCGACTTCCGGGTCGTTGCCGAGCCGGGCTTCGAGCAGCCCGAGCATTTGGCCGGCGGACTTGCCCGTCGCGCAGACGATGAAAATATAGCCGAACCGCCGCTCGTACGCGGCATTTCCCGCGGCGAGCGCTTTGAGCGTCGCCTCCGGGGCGCCGTTGACTCCGGCCTGCTCGCTTCCCGCGAGGTGCGCGGTGGCGGCAAATTTTTTCCTTAGACTGCCTATGTCGCCGATCTTCGGGTGGTGGGAAAAGGCTTCCAGCCACTCCGTCCGCGCCATCAGGGCCCACAGCTCGTCGGCCTTCTTCCAAAGCGCCGTCTCGCTTTTGAACGGCCGGGCCTTGGCCATCGCGCGGGCCCAGGACTCGATGCCGCACGTGTGCAGGAACTCGCGAAATGCCTCGTCCGGCGACAGCGCATTGATGACTTCGACGCGAGCCATCAGCGGGCCACGGTTCCGAAGACCCGGAGACGGCTGACTCCGCCGTCGGGAAAGATCCTGAGGCGAACGTGCGTGACGGGGCCTCTGGCTTTCAGCTCGCTCGAAAATGCATGGATGTGATGCCCCTGGAGCTTCGTTTCGGCGAGCAGGGGCTGCCACCCCGCTTCGGATTCGAGGTCCTTCGCTTTGGCTCCCGGGGCGTTGATGCCTTCGAGGGAACAGCGGTCGGGGAAGTTGCCCTTGAAGTGACAGGTGTCGACGACGACCCGGCGGACGTTGCCCGCGGCGCCCAGCTGCAGGATGACCCAGTCGTTGCCCGGGAGATTGCGCTTTCTCTTCGTTTCCCAGCCGTCGCCCATGTTGACGCCGCGGCCCGGCATGATCAGATTGTCCTTCGGGCCGAAGAACATGTCGTTGCACGCTTCGACGACGCCGCCGTTCTCGACGGCCGCGAGATCCAGGCGCACGGGCCCTTCACGCATCTGCGGCTCACCATCTTCCCCGACGGCGGCATCGCGCGTCTGCGGGCATTCGGGACGGTCGAAGGATGAGCGCGCTGGTGGCCGCTGCCTCGACGCTCGACTCCATGCCGGACGCCGCCGCTCGCACCGCCCTGACGCATT
>JAYVBB010000180.1:0-3108 GCA_043750715.1 Pseudomonadota bacterium
TCGACGGCACGACTCCCCGAAGACGAGCTCAGCGAGCCGACGACTCTAGCGATGCCCGAAGACTCGTTCCTCGGCTCGCTGTTCCTCGGCGTCAAGGACATCGCCTACGGCATCGGCGCCGGCTGGCGCCAGAACGTCCAGGTCAAAAACGTCAGCCGCAAGGACGGGGCCGAAAAAGAGACGGTAAAGGACCAGGGAGTCGGGCTCTATTACGAGGTCCGGTTCTAGATGATCCTTTTCTAATATTAGGGACTTGCGTCTCCAGCCTCGCCGCTGTATCTATCTAATTAATGAATCGATGCAGGAGTGGACGTGGCGGTACTTGGGAACGTCGTCTTCGCTTTGTTGGCGCTGGGGAGCTTCGGCTACCTCGCATTCAATTTGAGGCGGATCTGGGGATTGGTGCACGTTGGCGTCGGCAAAGACGACGACCGGGTCGACCAGCTCGGCATCCGTTTTCTCGGCATGCTTCGCGGCGGCTTCCTTCAGGAAAAAATGCTGAAGGACTTCTGGCCGGCCATCATGCACTACATGATTTTCTTCGGTTTCGTGACGGTGACCATCGGCACGGTGGAAACCTTGCTGCACGGCATCTTCGACGCCTTCAGCTTCAAGGTGATCCTGGGCCAGGGCACCCTGTACCACGCCTATCTCTACACGCAGGACTTCGCCAACTTCGCCGTGGCGTCCGCGATCATCTGGGCCTTCGTCCGCCGCCTCGTGTTCAAACCCTGGCGGCTCTCGCAGCTCGAGAAGCATTCCCGCGTCGACGCGTACATCGTGCTCGGTCTGATCGGCCTGCTCGTCACCACCGCGATGATCTACATGGGAGGCATGACGTACGTTTGGGACGGCTACGGACTCCCCGCGGAACCGCTCAAGATTTCGCACCTGGTGGCCGGCGCCTTCGGTTACGTCCTGCATCTCGACACGCTCCGCGACTGGCAGCTGTTCAGTAAGACGGTCTGGTGGATGCACGTCCTGGTCCTCTTCGGTTTCTCCGCGTTCATTCCGCACTCCAAGCACCAGCACTTCATCTGGGTGTGGCCCAACATGCTGTTCCGGAGCCTGAAAAAGCGCGGCCGCCTCAGACCCATGGAGTTCGACGAGAACGCCGAGTCGTTCGGCGTCGCCAAGACGGAAGACTTCTCGTGGAAACAACTGCTCGACGGCCAGACCTGCGTCGAATGCGGCCGCTGCACCGAGCAATGTCCTGCGACCATCACGGGCAAGCCGCTCGACCCGCGCAAGATCATGAAGCACCTGAAGACGACGTTGCACGAAGCGGCGACCAAGCCGGCAGCAGAGCGGAAGAAACTCCACGGCGAGATCGTCACGGCCGACGAGCTGTGGGCGTGCACGACGTGCGGCGCTTGCATGGAAGCGTGCCCGCTTTACATCGAGCACATCCCTTCGATCGTCGACATGCGTCGCTACCTGACTCTGACGGAAGGCGCCTTCCCCGAAGAGCTGAACAACACGTTCAAGAGCCTCGAGACCAACTCTTCGCCCTGGCCTATGGATCCTTCTACCCGTGCCGACTGGGCGAAGGGCATGGGCGTCACCGAAATGGCGGAGAAGAGCGACGTCGAGTACCTGTTCTGGGTCGGCTGCGCCGGCTCCTACGACGAACGCTACAAAAACGTTTCCCGCTCAATCGTCAAGATCATGCAGACCGCCGGCGTGTCGTTCTCGATCCTGGGCAAAGAAGAGCAATGCAACGGCGACACCGCGCGCCGGCTGGGCAACGAGTATTTGGCCAAGATGCAGATCGAAGCCAACGTCGACACGATGAAGCGATACAAGGTGCAGAAAGTCGTCACGGGCTGCCCGCACTGCTTCAATACGCTGAAGAACGAGTATCCGGACTTCGGAGTGAATCTCGACGTCGTTCACCACAGTGAGCTCATCTCCGACCTGACCAAGTCAGGCAAGATCAAGCCGTCCAAGGCGATGGAAGACGTCAAGAAAGTCACGTATCACGATTCGTGCTACCTCGGGCGGCACAACGACGTCTACGAAAGCCCCCGCGACACTCTGCAGGCCGTTCCCGGGCTAGAGCTCAAGGAAATGGAACGCAGCAGGGAAAAGGGCTTCTGCTGCGGCGCCGGCGGCGGCCGCATGTGGCTGGAAGAAAAGATCGGCACGCGGATCAACGAAAACCGCGCGCAGGAAGCGATCGGGACAGGAGCGACCACCGTCGCCACCGCGTGCCCGTTCTGTATGACGATGATGAACGACGGGGTCAAAGCCCATGGCAAGGGCGACACCGTGAAGGTCAAGGATGTGGCCGAGATCGTGGCAGATTCGCTCAATTAGGGAGAGGTTCATGCGTCGAGTGCTCTTGGGATCCTTGTTGCTGCTGGCATTGGGGGCAAACGCCGCCGCCGCCGAAGACAAGTTCTACACCGCGAAGAAGACGGCGACGGGCCTCGAGCTCATCGGCATGGAAAGCCACAAAGTGCCTCTCGTCACGATCGTTCTGGCCTCTAAGGCCGGAGCGATGACCGAGTCGCGGGATAGCAACGGCCTGACCCACCTTTGGGAACACATGTTCTTCAAAGGCAACAAGCGCCTGCCGAACCAGGAGGCGTTCAACAAACGCATCCGGCAACTCGGCATCACATACAACGGCGACACCTCCGCAGAGAAGGTCCGCTACTACTTCACGCTGCCTTCGGCTTTCCTCGAGGAAGGCATTCAGTTCATGGCCGACGCCATCTCGACGCCGCTCCTAGACGACGAGGAAATGAAGCGCGAGCGCAAGGTCGTGGTCGACGAGTACGACCGCGCCGCCGCGCAGCCCAGCTTCGACTTCAACAACCTCCAGAGAAACTACATCTACGGCGACGCAAGCTATCTGAGAGACCCGCTGGGCCTGCGCCCGACGATTCTCGCGACGACGCGCGAGCAGCTGTTCAAGATCCGCGACGAAGTCTTCGTGCCTTCTAACTCCTCGCTGCTCGTCGCCGGCGACTTCAAACCCGCCGACCTCGACGCTCTGGTGAAAAAGTACTTCGCCGACTGGAAAGACCCGAAGGACGCTGCCGGGAACCGGGGGCATGAGACTGTCTGAACGGGAAGCTGCCACCTATCAGACCGTGGTCA
>JAYVBB010000181.1:0-15689 GCA_043750715.1 Pseudomonadota bacterium
GATACGCCGAGGAACACCTCGGCGTATCGAACTTCCACTACGCCGGCATGGTTTACGAACGCATGAGCGCGTTCCTTCAGGCCGGCGAGTCGTTCGAGAAAGCCGAAGACTTCGAACGGGCTTCCTATTGCTTCGAACGCGTCGGCAACGAAGCGAAATCCCGCGAGCTGAAGGAAAAGGCAAAGCACGCGCCCTACCGCGGCCGCCCGGGCAGCTCGGCTTTCGCTCTAGGGTCCGTCCAGACCTCCGCCCCCACCGAAAACTTCGGCTCGGCGCAAGACAACGAGTCGACGGCGGTGGTCGACATGGCCTCCCGTCCGGCCCCTTCGGTTCCTTCGGCTTCCGCGCCGCTCCGCCAAGCGCCTCCGCCGCCTTCGGTTGCCGCCCCGCGAGCTGGCAGCTTCAGCATGAGCGCGGCCGACGACGACGAAGACGCGCCGGCGCCGCGCCCGCGCATCCCGCCCATGTCGATCAAAGTTCCGGAGCTGCAGCGCTCGGTCGACGACATGGAGCCGGCTCCCGCCTCCGAAGACGACGAGCCGTCGGAGGACGCGGACGCTTCCGTTTTGCCGCCGCCCGTCTCGCGCCTCGTTGCGGAACCGGTCCAGCTGGACGACGGCCGTGCCGTCTTCCACAAAGCGAAGTTCTTCGCCGATCTCGACTTCGAGCAGAAAAACCGGCTCTGGAACATCGGCATGACGCTGACCTTCGCCGCCGATCAGACGGTCCTGACCTACAACGACGAGCCGCGCGGCATCTACGTCATCATCCAGGGCTCGATCAGCTGCTACAAGCAGGTGAGCAGCAAGGAAGCCTACGTCGACCAGATGGGCGAGGGCGAAAGCTTCGGCGAGCTCTGGCTCCTTGCCGACCAGCCCACGGCCGTGAAATTCGTCGCGACCAAGGACACCAGGATCCGCGTGGTCTCGCGTGACGCCTTCAACGACCTGCTGGACAAAGACGGTACGATCGCCCGCAAGCTGTATAAACGCTTTACAATGCGGCTTTTGAAGCGTCTGCTAAAGCCCCAAAATAACAAGCAAAATCAAGCAGCCTCCTGAGCCGCCCCCTGGCACGGACCCTGCAAGACTCCTAAGCGAGTCGTAGATTTTCCTATTCCAGTGGTTTCGACACCTGTCGTACTTCCCGCGGAGTTCCAAGATGAATCTGATCTGCTTTCGCCATCCCGATTATGACGGCACCAGCTCCCCGGTTCTCTCGTGCAAGACCTGCTGCAGCCTCTTCCTCGCGGAACTGAAGGCTCGGAACGCGGCCGGAAAGCCGATGGACACGACCCTATGGCTCGAAGAGAAGACCAAGCTCGCGGAAGACGCCATCAAGGAAGCCAAGTTCGGGTTCAACCCGACGACCATCTGAGCCGGTAACTATGTGATACCAAAACCCCGCGCCCGGCCTCACGTCCGGGCGCTCGTTTTTTGGCTACGTCGAAATGACACCGCCAAAAAGGCAAAACAAAACTAGACCATGGCTTAGTGTTGGCGATCTCAAAAGGTGACCGATCGCGCGGCCGTTTCAGACAATTGCTAAGGTCAAACGTTGCCAATATAGCGCATTTACAGCGGTTTGGTCGCATGGCACAAGCAATGCAAAGTCCCATCCGGGGGAACCATGCGCACGGCCATTTCGACGGACAAACCAGGGGTAAAAGCTAGCGAGCATTCGGCGCTCAACGCGACGAAGACGGTCGCGAAGCTCGTGACCGTCCTCATTCTGCTGCTGGCCACCGCGTTGGTGGTCTACCTGGCCTCTTAGAGCATCTCGACGATCACGGCGCTGGCTTCGCCTCCGCCGATGCAGAGCGTCGCGAGACCCCGTTTTTTGCCTGCCGCCGCCAGCCCGTTGAGGAGAGTCGCCAGCACGCGGGCGCCGCTGGCGCCGATCGGGTGACCGAGGGCGACCGCGCCGCCGTGCACGTTCACCTGGGCGGGATCGAGCGAAAGCTCTTTGATCGCGGCCATCGTGACGACGGAGAAAGCTTCGTTGATTTCGTAAAGGTCGATGTCCGAGGCCTTCAAATCGGCCTTTTTCAGCGCCTTGCGAATGCATTCGATCGGAGCCGTGGTGAACCACGCCGGGTCCTGGGCGAAGGAAGCCTGGGCGACGATCCGCGCGATGGGCTTCAGACCTTTCGCCTTCGCCGTCGTGGCGTTCATCAGCACGGTCAGTGCCGCGCCGTCGTTGAGCGAGGAGGCGTTACCCGCGGTCACGGTGCCGTCTTTTTCGAACGCCGGACGCAGCGTCGGGAGCTTCGCCAGGTCGACCGAATGCGGCTGCTCGTCCTTGTCGACGACGACGTTGCCTTTTTTTGAAGCGATCTCGATCGCGACGATCTCTTTGGCGAAGTGGCCGGAGTCGATCGCCTTGCGCGCGCGCTCGTAGCTCTGCACGGCGAACTTGTCCTGAGCTTCGCGGCTGAACTGGAACTCCTTGGCGCACATGTCGCCGAAGTTGCCCATCGCGCGATTGCCGTACGGGTCCCACAGGCCGTCGAGCTGCATGTGGTCTTTCACTTCGACCGAGCCGAACTTGTAGCCGGAGCGGCTGTTGGGCAAAAGGTGGGGAGCCAGAGTCATGCTTTCCATGCCGCCGGCGAAGACGATCTTGGAATCGCCAAGGCGGACCGCTTGGTCGCCCAGCATCACGGACTTCAGACCGGAGCCGCAGACACGGTTGATGGTCATCGCACAAACGGATTTGGGCAGTCCGCCCGCGAGCGCCGCCTGCCGGGCCGGGGCCTGGCCGACGCCGGCCGGCAACACGCAACCCATGATGATTTCGTCGACTTCGTCGCCCGAAAGACCGGTCGCTTTGAGCGCGTCTTTGACGAGCGGGGCAGCCAACTGCGGCGCCGACAGCGCGCCCAGGGCGCCGCTCAGTTTTCCGATCGGGGTCCTTTTCGCGTAGACGATTACGGTCGACTCAGTCATGAGGTGCCTCCAAACGTAATGATTTTCGGTAATACAGGAAAATCTCTAGCGCCGCGACCGTTCCCTATCGTATAAAACTGACCTAGCCAAATGCCTTTGCCCGGCTCCCGGGCGTCCGATCCTGCAAAGCTCAGCGAGGAACCTTCATCCATGCATCCCTCTGGGTCTCCGGCGCGCCAGAAGTGTACCTTGAAGCTCTCGGATGGCAGCAATTTCGAAGGCGAATTGATCGGCGCTCCGCTGCGGGCTTCCGGCGAGCTGGTCTTCACGACCGGAATGGTCGGCTACTCCGAAGCGATGACCGACCCTTCCTACTTCGGGCAGATCCTGGTCTTCACTTACCCGCTAATCGGAAACTACGGCATCCCGGCGCTCCCGAAAGCCCTCGAGCTGCCGATCCCGCGTGGCTTCGAAAGCGACCGCGTCAATACCGCGGCGGTGATTCTCACGATCGACAGCGAGGAAGCCTTCCACTGGAACAGCCTCCAGACGCTGGACCAGTGGCTCAAAGCGCAGAACGTCCCGGGCATCGTCGGCCTCGACACCCGCCACCTGGTTCACATGGTCCGGCAAACGCGGAACCTCCTCGGGCAGGTCCTCCCGGATAAACCGGAAGGAGTCCGCAGCTACGGACCCAAGCTCACGGAAGTCGCCTCGCGGGGCTACTTCGACCCGGGCCAATACGAGATCGTCGACGAAGTTTCGGTGAAGGAAAGAAAGCTCATCGGCAAAGGCAAGGTCCGCATCGGCCTCGTCGACTGCGGCGTGAAGTGGAACATCATCCGCCAACTGGTCGAGCGCGACTGCGAAGTCGAGCTTCTGCCCTGGAACACCGACCTCTCGCAGGTCGACTGCAACGGCTGGCTCCTGAGCAACGGTCCCGGCGACCCGACGCGCACCGGCGCCTTGCGCGAAAACGTCGCGAAGAATTTGCTGAAGGGCGAACGCCCGGTCCTCGGCATCTGCCTCGGCCACCAGATCCTCTCGCTCGCCGCAGGAGCGAAAACGCTCCGCATGGAATACGGACACCGGAGCCACAACCAACCAGTCTACCAGGTCGGCACGCGCAAAGGCTTCATCACCAGCCAGAACCACGGTTACGTCGTCGACGAGTCGACGCTGCCCGAAGGCTGGGAACCCTGGTTCAAAAACGCCAACGACCAGACGAACGAAGGCATCCGCCACAAGACGAAACCGTTCCGCAGCGTCCAGTTCCACCCGGAGGCAGCCGGCGGCCCGCGCGACACCGGCTGGATCCTCGAACAGTTCGTGAACGAGGTGAAGCTCTAATGCCGAAACGTCCTGAACTGCTCGCTCTCGGTCGCACGCCAAAGGTCCTGCTGCTCGGCTCGGGCGGTCTTTCGATCGGCCAAGCCGGCGAGTTCGACTACTCCGGAACGCAGGCCGTCAAGGCGCTGACGGAAGAGGGCTGCGACGTCATCGTCGTCAACCCGAACATCGCGACGGTGCAAACCAACCCGTCCGAAAAAGTGAAAATCTACCTCTACCCCGTGGAACCGGAGTGGGTGGAAAAAGTCATCGCCAAGGAGCGCCCTGACGCGATCGTCGCCGGCTTCGGCGGCCAGACGGGGCTCAACTGCCTGATGGCGCTCGACGAGCGCGGCACGCTGAAAAAATACGACGTGCTGAATCTCGGCACGCCGGTGTCGACGCTGCGCATGACGGAAGACCGCGATCTCTTCGCCCAGAAGATGCGCGAGATCGGCATGCCCGTCCCCTCGTCGCATGCCGTGACGACACTCCCGGCAGCGGAAGAAGCAGCCAACAAGATCGGCTATCCGGTCATCGTGCGCGCCGCTTACGCTTTGGGCGGCTTGGGCTCGGGCTTCGCCAACAACGACGCGGAACTCGCAGCGTTGGTGACCCCCGCGCTGGCCTCCTCGCCCCAGGTCCTGGTCGAGAAGTCGCTCAAGGGCTGGAAGGAAGTCGAATACGAAGTGATGCGGGACGGCGAAGGCAACGTCATCACCATCTGCAACATGGAAAACTTCGACCCGCTGGGCATCCACACCGGCGACTCGATCGTCGTGTGCCCGAGTCAGACGCTGTCCGACGACGAGTACCAAATCCTCCGCAACGCGGCGCAAAAGATCGTCACGGCCTGCGGCGTCGTCGGCGAGTGCAACGTCCAGTACGCGCTCGATCCGACCAGTCACAGCTTCTTCGTCATCGAAGTGAACGCCCGCCTCTCGCGGTCGTCGGCGCTCGCATCCAAGGCGTCCGGCTACCCGATCGCGTACGTCGCCGCCAAGGTCGTGCTCGGTCACGACCTGCTCGAGTTGAAGAACCCCGTCACCGGCATCACCTACGCCTACTTCGAACCCGCGCTCGACTACGTCACGATCAAAGTTCCGCGATGGGACCTGCTGAAGTTCAAGGGTGCCTCGCGCAAGCTCGGCTCGACGATGAAATCCGTCGGCGAGATCATGTCGATCGGTCGGAGCTTCCCCGAAGCCATCCAAAAGGCCGTCCGCATGGTGACGGAGATCGGCCAGGGCATCTCGTATTTCCGCCCGGAGAGCATCACCGAGACGGATCTCAGCGAAGCGCTGAGCCAGCCGACCGACATGCGCCTCTATTCGGTCCTGACCGCGCTGAGACAAAACTGGGACATCGAAAAAATCCATTCGCTGACCCAGATCGACAAGTGGTTTCTGGCCAAGCTCCGGGAAGTCACGACGCTCGAGAAGGTGATCGAGGACGTCGCCCGCGCCACGCCTTCGGCGAGCACCGACGAAGCCTTCCTGAACAGCGCCTTCGGCAAGCTCGACGAGAAGACGATGCGGCGCTGGAAAGTGGCCGGGTTCGGCGACGAGCAGATCGCCGCCCTCGCGCTCAACGCCCTCGACGCCAAGGCCGGAAAGAAATCCGCCCAGGTCTCGGAAAAGCGCGCGCAAAAAGGCTCGCACGTCCTGCGCGGCATCCGTAAGGCGCTCGGCGTCCTGCCCGTCATCAAGAAGATCGACACCACCGCCGGCGAGTATCCTTCACCGTCGAACTATCTCTACATGTCCTATGTCGGCAGGTTCAACGACCCGCTGCCGGACGACGGCAAGACGGCGGCCATCGTTCTCGGCGGCGGCGCATACCGGATCGGCACCAGCGTCGAGTTCGACTGGTGCGCGGTGAGCTGCAGCCGCGAGCTGCAGAAAGACGGATGGCGCAGCGTCATCATCAACTGCAATCCCGAGACGGTCTCGACCGACTACAACAGCTCCGACCGCCTCTACTTCGAGGAAATGACGCTGGAGCGGATCCTCGACATCCACGACTTCGAAGCGCCGAAGGGCGTCGTCGCGTGCATGGGAGGCCAGCTGCCAAACAAGCTCGCGCTGCCGCTCGCGGCTGCGGGCGTGAAGCTCATGGGCCACAGCCCTGAAACGATCGACACCGCCGAGGACCGCAGCAAGTTCTCCCGCCTCCTCGACGAGCTCGCCATCGACCAGCCGCGCTGGGTCGCCGCGACCACGCCCAAAGAGATCGATATCTTCGTCGAAAAGGTCGGTTTTCCGATTCTGATCCGCCCGAGCTACGTGCTGTCGGGCGCCGCGATGCGGGTCGTTTACAACCGGGAATCCCTCGACAAGTCGCTGGCCCTTGCCGTCGACATTTCGGCAGACCATCCCGTCGTCATTTCCGAGTTCATGGTCGGCGCCCGGGAGATCGAGCTCGACGGCGTCGCCAAGGACGGCATGATCCTGACGGCCGTCGTCAGCGAGCACGTGGAGAACGCGGGAGTCCATTCGGGCGACGCGACCATGGTCGTGCCGGCGCAGAAGCTCTATGTCGAGACGGTTCGTCGGGTCCGCCGCGCCGGACATCTGATCGCCAAGGGCCTGAAGCTCAACGGCCCGTTCAACATCCAGTTCCTGGCCAAGCAAAATCACATCAAAGTCATCGAGTGCAACGCCCGCGCCGCGCGCTCGTTCCCCTTCGTGTCGAAGGTCGTCGGCTTGAACTTCGCCGACGCCGCGACGGCGGTGATCATCGGCAAAGTGCCGAAGCTATCCCGCTTCAGCGAAGACGACCTGCCGCACGTCGGAGTGAAAGCCCCGATGTTCAGCTTCACGCGCCTTTCCGGCGCCGACCCGGTGCTCGGCGTCGAGATGGCGTCGACCGGCGAGGTCGGTTGCATCGGCAAGACGTTCGAGGAAGCACTGCTCCTTTCGATGGAAGCCGCCAAGATCAAACGCCCGAAAAAAGGCGTGCTGGTCTCCGCTGGTCCCGAACACGAGAAGCTCAAGTTTCTGGAGAGCGCCGCATACTTCGCGAAGATCAACCTCCCGATCTACGCGACCGGCGGCACGGCGAAGTTCCTGGAGCAGCACGGCATCAAGGTCGCGGCCCTCGACTGGCCGGGCCAGGGTTCGAAGGACGTCATTCGGGCGATCAAGGAAGGCCTGGTCGACCTGGTCATCAACGTGCCCAAGAGCCTGCAGCGCCAGGAGCTCAGCTACGGCGCCCAGATCCGGCAGGCCGCGACGCAATTCGGCTGTTCCCTCATCACCAACATGGAGGCGACGACGGCGTTCGCCTCGGCCCTGGCGCGGTATCCCGATTTCCTCGCCACGCACGACGTGATGCCGCTCCCCCCCTACAAGACATAGGAATAAGACCGTGAGGAGACCCCGGCAGGTCGTCGCGCTCGGCGGCGGTGGGTTCTCGATGGAGCCCGACAACCTTCTCCTGGACCGCTACATCGTAGGGCTCACGGGGAAGGAGAAGGCCAAGGTCTGTTTTCTGCCGACGGCGAGCGGCGACGCCCAGCAGTACATCTATCGCTTTCATCGCCATTTCAAGAAGCTTACGAAGAAGCAGGCGAGTCATCTCGCGCTGACTCCTCCGTCGAAGCCCGACATCCGGGCGCACCTCCTGGCGCAGGACGCGATCTATGTCGGCGGCGGCAACACGATGAACATGCTCCAGATCTGGAAGGAGCTGGGTGTCGACGAGATCCTCCGCGAAGCTTACGAAAGCGGGGTGATCATGGCCGGTATCAGTGCCGGGTCGATCTGCTGGTTCGACTGGGGCCTCACCGATTCGGTCCCCGGCAAGCTCACGCCGCTGGCGTGCCTGGGCTTCCTCAAGGGCAGCAACTGCATCCACTACGACGGCGAGATCGAGCGCCGCCCGGCCTTCCAGAATGAAATCGCATCCGGCAGCATGCCGGCCGGCTACGCGGCCGACGACGGGGTCGGGTTGCATTTCGTCGACGGCGAGCTCCACAAGATCGTGAGCTCGCGCCCGGACGCCCGTGCCTACCGCGTGGAAGCCGTGGGCAGGGTCGCGCACGAGACGGAGATCGTGCCGGAATACCTCGGCGGCGGCCCCGGCACGATCATCCGTCGAGCCTCCCTGATCGACGCGCAGGGAATCCACGAGACGCACCACATCTCCGTCCGCGAGCTCGCGGCGAAGGACTACGAGCCCCACCAGATCGAAGCCTGGACGCGGCGGCCTTTCGACGCCGACTCACGCTCCCAGGTCGAGACGCAGATCCTGGCCGACTTCGTCTGGGTGATCGAGATGGACGGTGGCATCGAAGGCTATGTCCACATGCGCCTGCCGCTCGACGTCGCGCCCGCAGCATATCTTCATGCGCTCTACGTGACCCCGAAGGCTGCGGGCCAGGGCTTGGCGCGGCGTCTGATGGATCTGGCCGAGCGCGAGGCCGAGGAGCGCGGTCATCCCAAGATGACGCTCCATTCGTCGAAAACGGCCGTCGGATTCTACGAAAAACTCGGCTACGCCTCGTCCTCGCCGCTCACGACGCACGAAGTTTTCGGCATCGCGCTCGAGTGCCAGCCGATGGCGAAGAGCCTAAATTTAGTCTAAAGATTCCGGCGCTTTCGACCGATAAGCAGGTATGAAAGCCAACGCCCTCGCACTTATTTTTTTAGTCGGATTGGCAGGTTGCAGCAACGGCAGCTTCTCCGGCGGCGCGCCTTCGGCGGACAAAAAAGGGGACGGCGGGACGAAGACCGCCGCCAAAGAGGAAGAAGAAGACAAGGAAACCGACCAGGCCGACGACCCGGTCGAAGCGGGCCCCTTCCAGGGAGCGCCCTTGCTGAACGTAGTGCCTGAGGAGATCGTGCTGTTCCTCGGCGAAGAGTTCCAGATGAGGGCGACCCTCACCAGGGACGACGTCAAGGACGTCACGACCGATTGCGAGTGGAATGCCGGCGAATCCGATGATGGATTGCCCGTGACGATAGGCGCCTCGAACGGTCTGGTGACGGCCGTCAAGATCGGCGACACCGAGGTCAAGGCGGCGCTAGACGGCCAAGCCGCCAAGGCGATCGTCCACGTCGTAAGGTGCAAGGCGACCAAAGTCGACGAATCGACGGCCGCGACCTCCATCAAGATCGACGGCGAAAACTGGCCGAACAACACCGTGGACCCGGGCGGCGGTGACAAGGACGACTATCACGTCACGATCACCGGCAACTTCCTGGTCGACGGGCTGCAGATCTACGCGAAAGACGACCAGGACATCACGGTCGAGTACGCGCTCGGCACGCCGGGTTCGACGACTCAGACCGTCTTGCTTGCCGTCATCGACTGCGACGGCGCCGTGCTCAGCAACGACGACGTGAGCTCCGGCAGCGGAACCCACGTCCTGAAGGCCAAGAAGGGCCAGCGCTTCACTCTCATCACGACGGCCGTGACGGGCGCCCAGACCCGGAAGTTCCAGCTCGACAAGGATACGCCGGACGCGACCGCGGAAGACTCCTTCCGCGTCACGGCCCAGTAATTTTCTCGTATCCCGTCGGCAAGTTGGCAAAGGTGTAGGTAAGGCCGGTCAATCAATTGTAAGCTCCGGGAATGACCGGGGACCGTTCGCGACATTCTACCTACGCCATCATCGGCGCCGGCTTCGGCGGCATAGGGATGGCCGTGCGCCTGAAACAGGCGGAAATGGACGACTTCGTCGTTTTCGAGCGCGCCGCCGAGGTCGGCGGTACCTGGCGGGAGAACACCTATCCGGGCTGCGCCTGCGACGTCGAGTCTCAGCTCTACTCGTTTTCGTTCGCGCAGCATCCGGAGTGGAGCCGGGTGTATTCGCCAAGTGCTGAGATCCAAAGCTATCTGGTTGGCTGCGCCGACCGCTTCGGCGTCCGCGCCCACGTCCGCTTCGGTCACGAAGTCCAAAAAATGACGTGGGAAGAAGCGACGGGAGCCTGGCGCCTCGAGACCTCGCAGGGTTCCTGGACGGCCGAGTTCGTGATTCTGGCGATGGGACCGTTGAGCGAGCCGCTCGTTCCGGACCTCCCGGGGCTGAAGACTTTTCAGGGCAAAGTCTTCCATTCGGCCCAGTGGGATCACGGTTACGACCTCAAAGACAAACGCGTCGCCGTGATCGGCACGGGGGCATCCGCAATCCAGTTCGTGCCTGCGATCCAGCCGTTCGTAAGCAAGCTCCTCCTGTTTCAGCGGACCCCGCCGTGGGTCGTGGCGCGCATCGACCGCGCCTTCACCGAAGCCGAAAAAGAGAAGTTCCGCAAGACGCCCCGCGTCATGAAAGCCCGCCGCCTTTGGATCTTTGTGCAGAGAGAGATCCTCGGCACGGCGTTCCGGTGGCCTGTCCTGCTCCGCGTCTTGCGTCACCTCGCTTTGAAGCACATGGCCCGCGCCGTGAAATCGCCCGAGCTCAGGGCGAAGCTGACCCCGAGCTACAAGCTGGGTTGTAAGCGGGTGCTGATCTCGAACAACTACTACCCGGCGCTGGTCAAACCCAACGTCGAGGTGGTGACGGCAGGAGTCAAGGAAGTGCGCGCCGGCTCGGTCGTCGACGGCGAAGGCAACGAACGTCCGGTTGACGCGCTCATTTTCGGGACTGGTTTTCACGTCACGGATTTCCCCAACGCCCAGATGATCGTCGGGCGCGGCGGCCGGAACTTAGGCGACGAATGGCAGGGTAGCCCCAAGGCGTTCATCGGCACGACGATGGCGGGCTATCCCAACATGTTCGGCCTTCTTGGACCCAACACCGGGCTCGGCCATTCTTCCGTCATTCTGATGATGGAAGCGCAGATGGACCAGATCGTGAAAGTCCTTGAGCACGTGCGGGTCGCAGGCTACAAGACCCTCGACGTCCGGCCCGAGGTGCAGGAGCGATTCAACCAATGGATTCAGGCCAAATCCGCAGGTACGGTATGGGTGAGCGGCGGCTGCAAGAGCTGGTACCAGGACCCGAGCGGCCGGAACTCCGCCATCTGGCCGGCTTCCGTTCCGAGCTTCCAGCGGAGGATGCGGCGCTTCGCCACTTCCGACTATCGGTTTTCCTAAGAGGATTCCCGCGATGTTTTCTAGTCGTTTGCTTCTGATCGTCTGCCTGGTGGCCGGCTGCAACCACAAAGTCAAAGGTCGCCTGGACCCGTTCGGCAGCGACGTCGATCTCGACGACGTGCCCACTTCGGTGACGCCTCCCGGCGGCACGTTCGCATTCCGGCCGACGGTCACGGTGATCAAGGAAACGACCGCTGATCAGACTGGCTCGCTTCAACTCATGGCTCCGGGCGACGACACCTACCTAAGTGGCGGCAGCCATCGTGCGGGCTGCCAGCAGCCGGACCTCGACAAACCGGAAGGCGAGCGCCGGCACTCGGCCTGTGTCGAGATCGCCCAGACCGGTGAGCTCAGCTACTACCTGGCTCCCGGCTGGTTCATTCATCAGGCGAGAAGCGCCGTCCGCCAGGAGCACTACGAAATCAACCTAGTCGCGGAAGAGGTCGAGATCGACGGTTTCCCCGAACCGGAGCTCGACACCTCGTGCCGCATATACAAAGGCAAGGACGAAGTCGAAACGCTTACCCTCGTCATGAAGTTCAAGGAATTCGAGCTTGAGACGACTTCCCTGCTCGATGCTCCGGGCAAGGACCCGGAACCGCGCATCGAGACCATCCCCGGCGAAGGCAGCAAAGAGCGCTCGACCATGCATCGGCCGAAGTGGGACGTCGACGGCGGCTGCACCATGCAGATCGACCACTGGAACCTGAACGGCGTCTCGAACGGCACATTCACCTGCACCGATTTTGAAGGCCCCTACCAGAACATTTCCGGTCCCTGGACCTGCGACGGCTACTGGTGAACGGGCTGGAAGCATACGCCGACGTGCTGACGCGGCTGCGCGGCGGGCGCTCGAGCGGCAAGCTGCCCTTTCTCGACGCGCTTCCCGGCATCGACGCCCTGTTCCGGACGATGGTGGCCGTGGCGCCGGCGAGACCAGGCGCTCCCGACGAAGAGTGGAACCCGTTGTCGCAGAGGCCGCACACGCCACTGCCCCCGGCGATCACCACTGAGCTCGGCGCGGAAGTCACCGTCCTCAAAGAAGCGGTCGACGCCTTCACCACGCTGTGCCACGAGATGCTGCACATCGCCTTGTGGGAGCCGTTATTTGCCGGCAAGTGGCGCCCGAGAACTCGCGAAGAGTTCCTCGAGTTCGCGCTGCGAGGGGAAGGCTACTGCTTCATCTTCAGCGACATCGTCCTCACGAGTGCGGTCCGCGTGAAGCTCCCGGACGGCGAGTTCGCGCTGGAACGGCAGACTCCGAGCAGCGCCGTGTTCGCTCCCGTGCGCGCCTTTTCGGCAATGGGGATCAAAGACCACGGCAAGATTCTGGACATCTATCTCGACGCCTTCAACGGCGAACAGACCAAACTCTGGCAAGCCAAGGGCAAGAACGACTTCGCAGCAGCGTTGGCTGCGCGCACGTATGATTTCTATGCGCAATCGGTCGCTTACCTCGGCGATTTCCACGCGGGACTGCAGGCGTTCGGCGTCTTCACCGAATTCTACGACCGCTTCTGCGCGATACCGGGTCTCGCGACTTTCTCGGGCCTCGTGCCGACGGTCGATCCTCGCGTTTACTTCAAAGAGTTCTTCGGCAAAGGTATGAAGAGTCTCGCCAGCCTTTCCCCGGCCGCCGTAGGTCAGATCCGTTGGCGGCGCATGCTGCAAATGCGCGCTTACTTCGTGCTGCAGGTGCGGTGGCTGGTCGCGGACGGGTTGACCTTCGGCAAGACGTCGGTCCCGAAGAAGGTGCTCGACGAGACCGGCGGGTACCTTGACGGCGTCGAGGCCCTACTGCGCGGGTCGGCGGATGCCAAGAAGCTCGCGGCATTGGACGCCCGATACGACTCCCAGGTGCGCGGACCTCTCCGCCGGGGGGACGTCTGGGTCGGCGAACGCTTTTTGATCCTCCCGCGGCGCGCGGGAGGCAAAGTCAGCGTGTTTGCGAAGGCGATTCCGGGACGCGCCGGCAAGGCTTCGCGTTTGGTGACGATTGCTTACCTCGTCGACGAGCTGACGCGGCGCATGAAGGCCAGCCGCACGGTCGAAGAGCGTACGGAAATCCTTGCCGAGATCGAAAGGGTCTCCGGCCTGGCTCGTACGTCGGGGCCACTTGGACCGGTCCTGAAGCGTCCGGGAGTGCGCGAAACCTGGTCTTTGCCGCTGGCGGCCGTCGACCCGGCGAGCAACGGTTTCCGCGAGCTGGCCTTCTCCTATCAGTGATATATGGTCTTCCGGAGGTCGCGATGAGCCCGTTCCCCGAAGCAAAAGGCAGCTGTCTCTGCGGCGCCGTGAAGATCACCCTCGAGGTCGAGAAAAAATCCTTCGACGCCTGCCACTGCAGCATGTGCCGCAAGTGGGGCGGCGGCCCGGCCTTTTCCGTCGACGCCAACCACCGCTTCGCGATCGAAGGGGAAGCTTCCCTCGGCCTCTACTCGTCGAGCGCCTGGGCCGAGCGCGGGTTCTGCAAGAGCTGCGGCACGCACCTCTTTTATCGCCTGAAGGACGGAAGCTACCGGAACGTCTCGCTAGGCTTGCTCGACGACGCCGCTGCGTTCGCTTTCGAAACGCAGGTCTTCATCGACTCCAAACCCGACTGCTATGCTTTTTCGCAACCGACGGTGACGATGACGGAGGCGGAAGTGCTGGCGAAGTTCGCACCGCCGTCCGCATGAGATTCCCTGCGTTCGTCACGGCGGCGATCCTTGCCGCCGCGGCCCTATACGGGCTGTTCGATGCCGGCTACCTTCGCTTCAACTATCCGAGCGCCCGGGAATTCCCGCTGCGTGGCATCGACGTCTCGCAACCTCAGGGCCAGATCGATTGGCCGGCGGTGGAGCGCGACGGGATCGCCTTTGCTTACATCAAGGCGACGGAAGGCGGCGACTTCACGGATGCGACGTTTCAAGCCAATTGGCAGGGCGCCGGCGCGACGGGAATCGTCCGCGGTGCGTACCACTTCGTGACGTTTTGCCGCCCGGTCGCCGACCAGCTTCGCCACATCATCGCCACCGTCCCTGCCGAAAAGGGTACGTTGCCTCTGGTGCTGGACCTCGAGTTCGGCGGCAACTGCGCGAAGAAGCCGGCGGCGACGGTGATGAACGTCGACGTCGCGTTTCTGATTCAAGGCATCGCGGCACACTATGGCCGTGCGCCGCTCTTCTACATGACGAAAGAGTTCATGGACGAGTACCACTCCCTCGCCTTCCCAACGGCTGGCATCTGGATCCGGGACGTCTTTCGCCGGCCCTCCCTGCCGGCGGGCCTTTCCTGGGAGTTCTGGCAGTTCGCCAACCGGGGGCGCGTCGCCGGCATTCCGGAAGTCGTCGACCTGAACGTCTTCCGGGGCAACGCCCGTGACTTCCAAGCTCTTCTCCAGTGAGTTTCGTTTTGGTCCAAAAGCCCCGATATTGAAGCATATTTCTCAGCAATGATAAGATTATAAGACCTGCCTTTGTGATCTTCCCCGTCATTGTTGGAGACTTCCGGATGAGCCTGCGGCTTCAATCCTCCGCTTTGCTGTTCGTCAGCCTTTCGCTTTTCGCTGGCTGCAAGATGCGGGGGAGCGACTCGGCGCTGACCGAATTCGAAAAACCCGAGTACGCCGGGCGCGACATCTGCGCTTTGGTCAAGGAAGAGGCGTCCCGCCAAGTCAAGGACGGACGCAACGACTTCCCTGGCGCCTACCGGGAAGTGTTCAACCGCGAAGCGGCGATCTTCACGCTGCTCGTGCCGAAGGCGCGACTCTGCGTCGGCAACCGCGCGACGGTCGAAAGCAAACCGGCCAGCGCCCCGCCGCCGGATGCCGGTGCCGCCGGCAGCACCGCTGCTCCAGGGCAGGAGATCGACGCCGCCGCGCAAATTCCCGCGTCCAATGACCCGGAATGCGAAGGTTTGACCGACCCCGCGCGTCTGACGGGCTTCGAAGCGAAGCTGCTGGCGCTCAAAGCCTGCGATCCCACCACGACGACGATCACCGATCCGGACGCGCCGTCCGGCACCGAGACGCTGACCCAGACCAACATCGACGCCGGTGTCGATCCGACCGCGGACGAGCGGAAGCTCGAAGACACTTCAGGCCTGGCGTTGACCGACGAAGCCTTGGTCAACTCGGACATTTGCAGTGCGATCGGCCTCGACTCTTCGGCTTGCAAAGCCATCGTCGCCGGCGGCATCGGCCTCTCGAAGTCCCAGCTCGACGGCCTTTGCAAGGCCGCCGGCACCTTCCTCATGGCGGAAAAGCTCGGCAAGTACGATTCGGAGGCCAATCGCGAGTGCGGTGCCGAGATCGTCCAGGACATATGCTACCGCAACGTGTTGATCGCCCAGTCGGTCGTCAGCGCCCAAAACGACGGCTCGAAGAAGCTGGCGCAGAAGGTCGAGACGAATTTCCGCGAAGGCACGAAGCAGCTCGCCAAGGGCTTCACG
>JAYVBB010000182.1:0-12402 GCA_043750715.1 Pseudomonadota bacterium
GACTGGATCGGTGCAGGTCACCGTGCCATTGAATGTCGCCTTATCGAGTGACGATTGATAGGGGGGGATGAAATAGCCAAAGAGGCCGCCCACCATGCATTGGTTGCTGACGGTCGTGCCGCCGAGCGCGGTGACCGAGCCAGTGGCCGAGACGTCGCTTTGGCTATTTCATCCCCCCCTATCAATCGTCACTCGATAAGGCGACATTCAATGGCACGGTGACCTGCACCGATCCAGTCAGTGGCTATGTCGGCGGCATTTACGGGTACCACGGCAACGGCATTGTTCTTACCAACGCCTACATGAAAGGCACGGTTTCCGGCGGGTTTTACGTCGGCGGCCTCGCCGGCCAAGCCTACTACGGGACATTCGAAGACTCCTCGGCCGACGTCGAATTGGTAACTACCGCCACTACCAATGGAGGTCTGGTGGGAAATCTCTATCTGGGATTCATCACCCGGTCCCACGCAAAAGGCAAAATCACCTCGGCAAGCGGCACCAGTGGCGGCCTAGTCGGCACGATGAATGGCGGCGGCGTCATCGACACCAGTTATGCGGACTTCGCCGTCGTCGGCACCGATAGTCTCGGCGGCCTGGTCGGATACGCCGAAACCGTCGAGATCAAGGACTCCTACGCCAAAGGCACGGTGACGGGCACCGACGTGCTGGGTGGCCTCGCCGGTCGCACGCACAACTCAAAAGTCAAACGGAGCTACGCCAACGGTAAAGTCACGGGGTCGGGAAATTTTGTCGCCGGCTTCATCGGTCAGATTTACTACGCGACCAATCTGATCGAGGACTCCTACTCGACCGGCGAAGTCTCCGGAAACACGTACGTCGGCGGCTTCGGCGGATACTTCTATACTTCGGACGGGGCAAAGATTTCCCGCTCCTATTCCACGAGCAAGGTCACCGGTTCGAGCGGTGTCGGCGGGTTTATTGGCACCATCGCGGCACACGTCCCCCAAGCCGCGGGAGCGGAAGTCATTGTCGACTCCCACGCGACCGGCGATGTGAAGGCGACCTCGTCTTCCTCTGGCGGCTTCATTGGCGACATCCAAGGGTACGCCGGGTCCGGACCTACCCTGTTCACCCGAAACTACGCTACCGGCAACGTCGAGGGCGCGAGCTATACCGGCGGATTCTTGGGATACATGCACTATCAAAACATCAAACTCGCGAGCAACTATGCTACCGGCAACGTCAAGGGCGATACCTACGTCGGTGGCTTCCTAGGGTACAGCTACTACAATTATTTTACGGAATATATGGACAACTACTGCCTTGGAAACGTCACAGGCAACGACGTCGTCGGCGGCTTTGCCGGCTACTCGTCCGACGTCATCACCCGCAGTTTCTCCGTCGGCAAGGTGACCGGCGCCGGCGCCAAAGGCGGCTTCATGGGCGGCGTTCGTTACGATGCGACGTACGGAAAATCGAGCAACAACACGATCTCGACCAACACCTACTTCGACAAGGAAGGCGCCGGCCTGACGACAAGCGTTCATGGCACGGGCAAGACCAACGCGGAAATGAAGACCTCCGCGACGTTCACCAACTTCGACTTCTCGACCGTTTGGAAAATGCCCGCGGCGGGCGGCTATCCGGTGTTGATCTGGCAGCCTTGAAATTCAGGCCTCTAAACGCAAACGGCGCATAGGTATGACACGCTTTCCGAAAACCAAGGTTTCAGTGCTCCTGATGGCGGTCATCGCCGTTGAGCTGCTATACGCCTGCAAAGACACGAAAGAAGACGCGCCTGACTCCACGGTCACTGCGCGGAACCTCGAAAACTTTTATCCGACGTCTCCCGTCGTTGAGCCAGCAGCGGTCGACGAATCCGATTCCAGTGGTGCCGTCGACGCGACGCCGCAGAAAGCGAATTCGTCGCTGGAACTTGTCTGCACAACCGAGATGGTCGTGGCCACCGAGCAAAAATGCCGCTCCCTTTTGATCGACGCGGATGGCGGCAAATCGATCGTCACGTCGCTGACGACCTGGAGCGTCGACGCCGCCGACATCGCGCAGGTTAAAAATCCCCTGAGCGGAGTCATTGAGGCCGTACGGGCTGGCCCATTTAAAGTCCTCGGCCGCTACGGCGACCTGTCCGCGGAGAAGATGGTCGAAGCCACCGAAGCCGAGATCGTCGACATTCAGGTCACCCCTAGATCGGTCGTCGCGGGATCGGCCCAGAGATTCACGGCAGAGATCGTCTTCTCGAACGGGACGACGCAGAACGTCACCGACGAGACTGCCTGGTCCAGTAGCAATCTGTTGATCGCCGAGCCCATCAGCGGAGGTCCGCGCGGCACCTTCCAGGTCAAGGTCCCGGGGGATTTCGCGGTCAGCGCCGCCTTCGGCACTCGATCAGTGACGGCGCCGATCCAGTCGCAGATGTTGCCGTTGAACTCCATCGAAGTCAAATCCGCCTCCAGCGTCCTGAATGCCGGTGTCTCGGAGCAGTTCGTCGCGATCGGTCATTTCAAGAACGAGACGTCCCGTGACATTACCCAGTCGGTGTCATGGCGGTCGGTGAACCCGCAAGTCGTCACCGCCAACAACACTCTTGGCTCGAAAGGCGTGGTCTATGCAGCGACCGGCGGCTTTTCCACCGTATTCGCCGAATTCGGCGGCGTCGTCGGCAGCAAGGTGGTTGAAGTCTCGACCGAACAGTTCGCCTCACTCTCTATCGAAAACGCCGACAAACCCCTGCCCATAGGCATAGATAAAGCACTGAAACTGATCGGTCGCCGAGCCGACGGCTCGACCTTGGACGTCACGAACACGGCGATCTGGACGTCGTCCAACCCCTATCTGGTGACGATTTCCAACGATTTGGCTACCGCCGGGGTAGCCTCGGCTTGGAGCGTGGGAAACCTGGTGATCGCGGCGTCGTTCGGCGGCGCGACAATCGAGGCGCCCTTGGAAGTCGTCGCAGCCGAGGTGGTTAGCGTAGTGGTGAACGGCCCGGAAGGAGCCGTAGACTGTGGCGTCGCCCCGACCCAGTTTACGGCAAAGGCGACTTTTTCCGACGACACCGAAGACGACGTCACCGCGCAGGTCACTTGGGCGACGAGCTCCTCGACCTACGCGATTGCCAGCAACACCTCGGGGAACAACGGCCAGGTTACGACTCTCAAAGAAGGCCAAGCCACCATCTCGGCAACATTCCGCAACGTTGCTACGGGGACTGAGGCCACGGGCACCAAGTCCCTCACGATTGCCCCGCCCATTCTGATGAGCTACATCATCGAATCGGCCGCCCCGTCGATTGCCATCGGCGCGACTCTTCAATTCAACGCCAAAGGATCCTATAGCTGCGTCGTGGCGGCGCCACCCAGCAAGACTACCCAGGTAATCTGGTCGTCGAGCAACCCCAAAGCGGCAATTAGCAATACGGCGCCGACCCAGGGCAAAGTTACGACGAGCGGCAGCGTGGTTGCGCCGGAGCAGGCGACGATTACCGCGACGAAAGGGGCGATCACCGGTCAGGCAGCACTCGAGATCCGCCCTAAGGAAGTCACCAGCGTGGCCCTTTCGGGCACTGCGGACCGGATCGACGTCGGCAATACGATTGGGTTGGCGCTTACGGCGACCTATTCCGACGGATCGACAGGAGTCATTACGAATGGATTAGCAGGGCACATCATCGACTATGCGACCAGCGATCCCATGCTTGCCTCGATCTCCCCAGCGGGAATCGTGACGGGCCTCAAAGAAGGGTTTTTAAACGCGACCGTGACGGTAACGACGCCGCGCTTCGCGACCATTTCCTCGACCTTCGCGATGGGCGTGCAAAGCATCTGCTCCTCGCCCGGAATCAGGCGCGGTTTGTACTGCTGGTTCTATGGGGGCCTTGGCCAAAGCTGCGGCAACCTTTGCTCTGCCCGTAGCCTGACCTATAACTCCGGCACGCGGACTTACACCGGTGACCTCGGCAACGGCGGCAACTGCGGTTTGGTACTCGGCGCCTATGCCTTGGGAGGCTTGAGTAAAGACAACCAGACCGGGATCGGTGGCCAAGGCCTCGGCTGCTCCACGCTCGAAGCCGGAGGCGTCGTCACGACGCGACGCTATATCAACCCCGCCACGGACGAATTTGCTTTTCACCCCAACGTCCGTCGACTGTGTGCTTGCAGCCCGTGACGCTGGACTTTTCAAACCGTCGACTGGACGAGTCAGCGCAAGGGACAAGAACACTTGATATTTGCGATCCATTGGTTGCCGAGAACGCCTGCGTTCCCCGTGACCCAGCGGTTCGTCGCCTTGTCCCAATAGGAAAGCGTTTTGCCGGAAGGCTCCCGCCATCCGGTCTTGCCGCTCCAATGGCTGGTGCCGTCGACGCTCGCAACGCGCGTGTGGACCCCGTCCAACGCGCAAATCCTCGCTGCGGTCTCCGGGGTGTTCAGAACCGCTTCCCGGACGCGCCCCTCGGCATCGCCGCCGTAGTGGTTGATGAAACTTGCCACCAGGAAGGGGTTTCGCGCCTGAATGGCGACGTCTCCCTGGCAATCCGTACAAATGATCGGCTTCCGGGTCAGCGGACGCCAATTCGATCCGGCAGCGATGCCGCGGTAGTCGACCTGGAGGAGATGCCAGGTGTCTTCCTTCATGCACGTGAGCTTGAGCTCATAAGGCCCGTCGCGCCAGCGCGCCTTCTTCGGAGAAAATAGAGTCGCTCCGGATTTATCCAATGCGGTAAGGCTCTTTTCCGTTTCGCAGGCGTCAGCGGCGGCGGCCACGGTTTGCTCGCAGTCGATCGCTTGGCGGAGTGTGCGTTCAAGCGACACGGCAGCCTCTTTTTCCAACAATGCTGCGTCGTCGGAGCCAACGGGGGGATTGATCAACGCATAGGTGGCGACGAATACGACGGCTGCCACGACGAATGCGGCGACGGTCTCGAGCACGCGGGCGTTTTTCATGACTTCCTCCTATGCTTACCTATGCTTCGGTCGCGGACGGGGCGTCCTTGAGGACGCCGGCCCTAAGGCGTGGAAGGCCCCTCGGAGGACGGAGGAAATCCGGGAAACTTAGGGTTCGGTCAAGACCTGGCGGGAGCGCGGATTGGTCGGATCGCCCTTGGTCAGGGTGATCTCGCCCATTTTGCCGACGAAGTCGCCGGCCCAGACGATCTGCTGCAGCGTAGCGGTGAGTTCTTTGTCTCCGCACCGTATCGTATGCACGTGCGGAATGTCAGAGAGCGACGCGCTCTGCTCCAACTTCCTACCCGGGCTGAAGCCGTTTTTCTTCACGAACGTTACGTAGTCGACGATCCGCGCGCCGGCATCCGGCACGACGTGGATCTCGTCGACGACTTCACCCTGGCGCGGCTTCATCCACCATACGACCCGCGTCGCGGCGTCCGCCGTGACGAGGCTGAACAGCAGCTCCGTTTCCGTATAAGTGGCCTTGCCCGGACTCGGCAGCTGACCCTGCCCCATGCGAACGGCGCCGCCCGGTGCATATTTCTGGAAGAGATACTCGCGCGTGTAGTCCTTCTGGCAGAAGTCCATGATCGCGTCGACGAACTTGGCCGACACCCGGTCGGGCGAATCGAACTGCGGCGACGGCGGGAGGTCGCTGCCTCCGACCCCGCCCGATTTTTTCCAGATGCCCCAGGCACCGGCCACGCCGAGCACGACGCCGGCCAGGAAAATCACGGCTTGAATGATCTTGCCTTTCAAAGCCCCGGTCTCCCTCTCACTCTTTGCAGACTTCGTACGAGAAGGTGTCGCCTTCCTTCGGGCAGCACTTCGTCAGCGTGAATTTGCCGTTCACCGCGTCGTCCGAGTCGCCGTCCGCGACCATCTGGTCGACGTAGTCCGGAGCCTTGTCGGCTTCCGAGCCTCCGCTGTCTCCGCCGCCGCAACCTGACGCCATCACCATGAACCCGAGCACTACGCCGAGGACTTTCATAAGCCGCATCCCACTTCAGCCTGGACCAGACGCTCCGCAACGGCACGGAAAGCGCGCAGCGAAAACAGCATCCCGAGATGGCCGACGCCCGGGAGATGAACGACGTCCTCGCGATGCCGGGCGGAAGTCCTCGGCAGAATGATGTTGTCCGAACCGGCGGCGATCGAGAGGAACCGCACGGTCTTGGCCGCGTCGCGCGTCGCTTCGAGCCGGCCAAGCAGGTCCGAGCCGGGGCGAAGTTCCCGCGCAACCCGTGACGTCAACCAGTAAGCGTTGTACGTGCCCTCGTTCGGCGTGCCGAGCGATATGCACTGGTCGACCCGACGGGCACCGCCGAGATTCTGCAGATAAACGCGGGCGACGAGCCCGCCGAGGCTGTGACAGACCAGGTCGATGCGTCCACCGCGCACTCTCTTTTTGAGGAACTTCTTCAAGCCGCGGGCCGCCTGCTCGATCCCTCCCCGCCCGCTGTATTCGTAAAAGAGGATTTTCTGAACTCCCTGCGCGCGCAGGTAGCATTCGAGCGGCAGGAACGCCGACGGATTCGAAAGGTAGCCGTGGACGAAGACCAGCGTCCTCTGGGCCTGGGCGCGAGGCATGCGGTTTTTCCGGCGCAGGAAGCCCAAGGGAAAGAGTCCGACCGTCGCCAGCGACGCCAGCACTTCCCGGCCGATGATTTTTCGGGCGCTTTCCATGATTCCCCCGGTCGCAGACGCTTCAGTACTATACCACCGTCTTCTCGTCTTGTATTATTTTGTATGTTGTTGTACTTTGCGCCAGTAACGAGGAGTTATACGTTGGAACTTTCCGAACAATTCCGCTCGACTTTGAACCTGCTTACCGTCACGGAAGTCGCCGGCCTGCTGAAGCTGAACCCCCAGGTGGTGTCCCGGAAGCTGGCCCGCGGCGAGATCGAAGGCTACAAACTGGGCAAGGACTGGCGCGTTTCCGAGAAGCAACTCCTCGCCTACCTCGAGGCCCGTTCCAACCGTTCCGGCGACCCGGAGTCGGACAAGGTCCTGCGCACGTTCATGCGCGGCGGCAAGCTGAAGCAGATCCCGGCCACCCGGAAGAAGCGGAACGTGGTCCTGAGGCACATCATCTCGACGCTGGATCCGATGCGCGTTTATCCGGAGAAGACCCTCAACGAGGTGCTCGGCGCATTCCACTCCGACGTCTGCACTCTCCGCCGCGAAATGATCATCAACAAACTGATGGTGCGCAAGGACGGCAACTACAAAGTCGTCGCCGCGCGACCGTGAAGGAGCTGCCATGGGCAATTACTACGAAACTTTCGCGCCGCCTTTCCTCCTGACCCGCGTCGGGCCGGCCTTGCCGGATTACCAGCGCGCCTACGCCTTCGACGATGACACGCAGGCCGCCGACGAGCGTCTGGAAGCTGACGTCTGGAAGCGGCTTTCCGTTCTCGCCAAAGCCGTGCCGTTGCAGGATCTGAAAATCGACGTGGCGCGGGGCTTCGTCACGCTTTCCGGCTCGGTGTCGAATCCCGAGGCGGTGGTGCGCTTCGTCGATCATACGGTTGGCGTGCGCGGCGTGACCAACAGCCTCGCTGGGCGCTAGTCCGTCTCTGCCGCTTCGCAAAGTTGGGCGACGCACTTCGCCTTTCCCACGTGCTTGTCGGTCCCGTGCCCCCGGCATGAAGAGCGCATTTCTTCGTTGTGAATGATCCCGTAAGCTTTGCCTTTGTGCTCCAGGTTCACCGGCGTCCAGCCGGAGCAGCTCTGGCGTATCGCCACGCAGTCATCGTCCTTCACGCAGGACCGGAACTCCGGCGTGTCGAGGTTTGACGAGCCGCTGACCGAGTCTTCCATGGCAAGCTCGCGGTCAGGATACGGGCGCGGCTCACGTGGCTTGCGCACCTTTCCTGCCCGCGGCGGCGGCGCGGGCTGCCGAGGCTCCCCTTGGTGTCCCTTCGACCGGCGCCAGTCATCATAGGAATGACGAGGTTTGGCTGTCGCCGCCGGCTCGCCCGGCTCCTCGTTTTCGCCGGGGAACTGGAACTCTTCCGTCGCTTTGTATTCGAAATACAAATAGGCGCACGTGCCCGCCAGAAAGACCCCTATGACCGCGACGGCCTGGCTCGTTTTCATGCGTTTCCCTCGGGCGCCTGCGGCTTCAGATGCGGGTAGCTTTGTAGGAATCTAATGGTATAAGGGCCGCTTCGGGAGACCAAGACCAAGATGAGCAAGGAAACAAACGAAGATTTCGCGTCGTTACGCCTCTCCCCCGCTCTGGGCGAGGTGGTCCGGGAGCTCGGCTTCGAGACGATGACGCCGATCCAGGCCGAAAGCATCCCCGTCCTCCTGCAAGGCAAAGACGTCATCGGCCAGTCCCAGACGGGCAGCGGCAAGACCGCGGCCTTCGCCCTACCGATCCTGGAACGGCTCAGGCTCGAGCCCCGGCACCTCCAGGCCCTGATTCTCTGCCCGACGCGGGAGCTCTGTGCCCAAGTCGCCCGCGAAATCCGGAAGCTCGGCCGCCGCCACCCCGGCCTCCAGGTTGCCGTCCTGGCCGGCGGCCAACCCGCCCGCCCCCAAATCATGGCCCTGGAAAAAGGCCTCCACATTGCCGTCGGCACTCCCGGTCGGGTCCTCGATCTCCTCACGCGAAAAAAGCTCGTTCTGCGCCACCTCCGGATGGTCGTGCTCGACGAGGCCGATCGCATGCTCGACATGGGTTTCCAGGAAGACATGGAAGCGATCCTCGGCGCGACGCCCCCGACCCGCCAGACGGCGTTCTTTTCGGCGACGTTCCCGGAATCCATCGAGACGATGAGCGGCGCCTTCCAGAAGAATCCCGTCCGCATCGCGATCGGCGCCACGACGACCGCGGCCCCGCTAGTGAAGCAGCTCGTCTTCCAAGTACCGCAGGCCCAAAAGCGCCAGGCGCTGCTTTGGCTTCTGCGGGAACACGAGCCGGAATCCGCGATCGTTTTCTGCAACCACAAAGCGGCCGCCGACGAGATTGCGGCTGAGCTCGCCCTCGCAGGAATCAGCAGCTCGGCCATTCACGGCGATCTGGACCAGTCCGACCGCGACCGCGTCATGGCCAAATTTCGCGGCCGGAGCATCCGCGCCCTCGTCGCCACCGACGTTGCGGCCCGCGGCATCGACATCGAGAACCTCGACCTCGTGGTGAACTTCGACCTGCCGCTCAAACCCGAAACCTACGTCCACCGCATCGGCCGCACCGGCCGTGCCGGCAAGGGCGGCCTCGCCGCGTCGTTCGCGACGCCGCGCCAGGCGGAGTACGTCGAAACGATCGAAGCCTTCACCGGCGTGTCGATGCAGCGGCAAACGCTCCCTGATCTCGAGAGGGCGCCTGCGGCGACTGCCCCGGCCGCGCCGGTCGGCGACGCCCAGATGGTGACGCTATACGTCGGCGGTGGACGGAAGGAAAAAGTCCGTCCCGGCGACATTCTCGGCGCGCTCACGGGCGAAGCCGGCGGCCTCGACGCGGCCGACGTCGGCAAGATCGAGATCCACGACCACTTCGCTTACGTCGCCGTCACCCAAAGGGTCGCCCAGGCGGCACTCCGCAGCCTCCAGGCCGGGCGGATCAAAGGCCGGAAGTTCCAGGTCGAGCTCGTTCGCTGACGGCGTCAAATCGCTAGTCATAGCCGATTTGCGCATAGCTCCGTCCTTCCGGGAGGTTGGCCGGCCGCTCGGGCCGGCACGAAGCTTGAAGAAAGGACTGCCTCCATGCTGACGCCGATTACCCGCTCTCGAAGGGATGTCCATATGAAAAAGCTCCTTGCCGCTGCCGCCCCGTTCCTCTTTTTCGCCTGCACGAACGCCGCGACCCAAAGCTCAGTCAAAAACGACCAGCCCGCCGCAGCGGCTCAGCCGAAGCCGGCCGCCCGCTGGGTCTGCAGCGAGTACGACCGGGCCGACGACAAACTGAAGCAGCGCACTGTGATCCTCGCCCAGACTGACACCCAAGGCCTCGTCGAAGGCAGCGCTCTCGCATTCTCCCTGGAAATGTACGAAGGGTCCAACGTCTCGCCGGCGCTGTCGGTCGACGGCAAAGTCGAGCACGAAGACGTGATGATCGACTTCAAGTCGGCTGACGACAAAGTCGGCTTCCATCTCTATCTCGACGAGATGAACGAGTCCGCCCTGACGCTCGACGGCGCCGCCGCCGGCGACTTCGTCTGCCGCGAAGCGCAAGCCGTCGCGACGAAAAACGCCTCGTGGGCGTGCAACGACTACAACCGCGAAACCAACCAGCTCGGCCAGAACACGGTCGTCCTGACGCAGACCGACGGCAAAGGCCTCGTGGAAGGCCAAAAGCTCGCCTTCATGCTCGAATCCTACGTCGGCGCCCAGACCTTCACCGACGCCGGCGAAGTCATCGGCACAGTCGAGACGGAAGACGTCATGGTCAACTTCGACGCGGAAGACGGTTCCCTGAAATTCGGCCTCTACCTGGACGAAATGAACGAGTCGAGCCTGACGGTCGGCGACGCCCGCACCGACTACATCTGCCGCTGAACGACGGCGTTTTCTCCAGTATTTTCTCTAAGATAACTAAAACTAAAGGACTTCGCCGCTCGGGCCGATAAGAGGCCACTACTTTTGCGGAGTCCTTCATGAAAAACACGCTACTGCGTCTTTTGACCTTGGCCGCACTTCTCGGGGTCTACTCGTGCAAAGAAGCCGAGGAAGCACCTGCCTCCTCGGTGAAGGCGGACGAGGTCAGCAAGGGCGGTGTGCTCGAAGTCTGCCCGTGCAACGACCTCGCCTGCTGGCGCCAGGAAACGAAGCAGCGCAGCTACGACAGCTTCAAATGCGCCAAGGACATGATCGGCACGGCCTTTCCGGTCCTCGACATCCCGCTCTCCATCGGCTTCGGGGCGATCGAGATCGCCGACGCCACCTCGGGTTTCAAGGTCGCCGCCGAGTCGCTTAAGGAAGGCGCCCAGCTCGCCAAGATCGTTAAGGAATTCGCTCCCGCCTGCGCCGCCGGCATCGGCGAGGCGAGCGCGGGCGTGCTGAACCTCTCAGCCAAGACCTTCGACATGGTCGATAAGATGAGGATCGTCGCCGACAAAGCGAAAAAGGGCGAGATCGACTTCAAGTCGGTCAGCGACTCCGTGATCGGGGCGGGCGAAATGACCGCCGAGCTCGTCAAAATGGCCTTGGCGATGGAAAAAATCACGGCCTGCCTCGAGACCGCCAAAGGCGGTGACAAGCTCAACGAAGTGAAAAAAGCCACGAAGACGATGCGCGAGATGATCCTGAAGGCGCAGAAGCCCTGGGGCGAGATGACGAAACTGCAAAAGTTCGACGTCGCCGCCAAGCTCGGCAAGTGCGGCATTTCGATCGTCAAGGGAGCCTGGGCCGCCGGTCAGAACATCGGCTGCATGATGAACGACTTCGCCGAGATCGAAAAGCAACGTGAAAAAATCGGCAAGCTCGTGGCCTTCGACGGCTCCCGCTCGCTCAACCACGCCCGCTGGGGAGCCTGCCGCTACTGCCTCTCCGACATCTGGTACAACTCGGCCAAGACGGACCGAAACAACTGCCGAGCCTGCTGCGACGAGCCGAACAACAACCCGGTTCCTGGCTTCGAGCCGACCAAGCGCGGCAATTGGGCAGCGGAGTGCAACGTAGTCTGCGGCACCGCGTACACCGAAGGCGTGTTCACGAACTACACCGATGCCCGGGTCTGCAAAGAGCGCATCACTGCTTACGAAAACGATCCTACGGGCCACGTCTATCGCTACATCGACCTGCTGGACGAAAGCGAGCGCTCCAAGAGCGCCGAAGAGCAGAAGAAAATCGCCGGCGAGCTCCGTGCCCGCGCCGTCGCCTACATCGACGTCATCCGGGGGAACTTCGCGGCTTTCGACAAGGACGGCGACAGCCTGATCGACCTGGCAGAAATGCGCGACATGGCCACCGCCGCGGCGACGCTGGAAGGCAAAGACGAGGAAACGAAAAAGCAGATGGCTGCCGCCGCCAGCTTCTACGGTCAGGAAACCATCGTCCGCCAAGAAGAGATCAAAGGGGACGAACTCCCGTACATCCGCGCCAGCGTCGGCAAGCCTTACTTCTTCGTGCTGCTGGAAACCGCGTCCGACGGCGGCACCGTGGACGGCACCCGCTACGACGACAAAGTCGGAACGGGCGACCTGGACGGCTTCCGGAACGAGATCGGCCAGTACAAGATCGAAGTCGAAACGGCCAACCCGTAAGGACTGGACCGCCCGGGCATCAGGCGCGGGTCAGATTCGTGAACGTCAGATGCGGGTTGTCGTAAAGCGGCACCTTGATTCTCCCGACGACGCGGCGCTCGGCCGCGTCGACGACGGCCAGGTCGTTCAACTCGCCGCTGATCACGACCTTGTCGCCCGCAGCGCAGATCCCGCGGACGCAGGTGAGGCCCAAATCGAAGCCGGTCAGGTAGCGGACATGCCTCGTCTCGATGTCGACAACCGCGACGACGTCCGAAAAGGAATAG
>JAYVBB010000183.1:0-7192 GCA_043750715.1 Pseudomonadota bacterium
GCTTCCAGCCATGACCTTGCCCTTGATCGTGTAAGCGAAGGCGTCGGGGTTGATGCCGCCGTTGGTCGGCGTGACTTCGACGTTCTGGATCACCGTCGGGCGCCAGGCCGCGGTGGTCGCTTGGGACGTGGTGGCGAGCGTCAGGCCGACGACGGTAAGCGACGCGAAAAGGGACTTCAGCATGGTGGTTCACTCCCCAGTTTGTTTCTAACCAAATTCGATAGTTTTAATATCAAATTCTATAGAAACAGCAAGTATTTTATTGAAATTATCAATAAAATCAAGGGAAGCCGATTACACGGCTTTATACTTCTGGAGGAGCTTCCGGTGCTCCTCCATCATCAGGGGCAGCGGCACGCCCTGGGTGAGAATCACGACACATTGGTTCTTTTCGGCGAGATAGCGGAGGACGGTGCCCTTTACCTCACAGCTCTTCCCGCCCTGAAAAAACACGGTCGCGATGAGCGGGGCGTTCTGCTGCGGCCGGTAGGTCTTGCCGCAGTCGAACTTCACGCCCTTTTCCGAGAGATCCAGCACCTCATAGCGGTACTTGTCGACCTGGATCTCAGGCCGGTCCGCCTTCGGATATTCCAGGCGAAAGTTTTCCCTTTGGTTGCTCAAAGAAGACCCGTCTCAGAAATTTGGTAGCTGCTGGAATGATATCTGCATTCCGAGGTCAATCCAAGCACCTGGGCACGGGGGTCTGGTGCGCCTTACTAGGCAAAAATTTCAGGGTGGGCCGGCGAAAGCCGACAAGAAGAAGGTGAAGGATCGCCCTTACGACTACATCGTCATCGGCTCCGGCTTCGGCGGGAGCGTCGCCGCGTTGCGTCTGAGCGAGAAGGGCTACCGGGTGCTGGTGCTCGAGGCCGGCAAGCGCTTCCGCGATCAGGACTTCGCCAAGACGAGCTGGGATCTGCGCCGGTTTCTGTTCCTGCCGCGGCTTGGACTCCAGGGTGTGATGCGCCTCGACTTCTTCAAGGGCCTGACGGTGCTTTCGGGCGCCGGCGTCGGCGGCGGCAGCCTCGTCTACGCCAACACCCTGATCGAGCCCGACCAGAAATCGTTCACCAACGGCACCTGGCCTTCGGGAACGGGCGTCGACGACTGGCGGAAGACTCTGTCGCCTCACTACGACGTGGCGCGCCGGATGCTCGGCGTCACGCAAGCGCCGCAAGGCTCGACCGCGGACTCGCTGCTTCAGAAGACTGCCGACGCGATGGGATACGGCGCCACTTACCACCCAGTTCCCGTCGGGGTCTTCCTCGGCGAGCCCGGCGTCGAGGTGAAGGACCCGTACTTCGGCGGCGAAGGCCCGGCGCGGAAGGGCTGCCAGAAATGCGGCGGCTGCATGGTCGGCTGCCGGCACAACGCCAAGAACACGCTCGTCAAAAACTATCTCTACTTCGCCGAGAAGCGCGGCGCCGAGATCCGCGCCGAGTCGGAAGCGACGGAAGTCGTGCAGGCTACCGACGGCGGTTACCTCGTCAGCGTCAGGCGCCCAGGCATGCTGCCCTCCCGCAAGCGGGTGTTTCGCGGCGCAAACGTCGTTTTTGCGGGCGGCGTCCTCGGCACCATGCGCCTCCTCCTCAAATGCCGCGACGAAGCCAAGACGTTACCCAACCTGTCGTCTGCCCTCGGTGGAGAGGTCCGCACCAACAGCGAGTCGATCATCGGCGTCCGGGTTTTGGGCCAGGACAAACCGTTCTCCGAGGGGCTCGCGATCGGCGCCGGCGTCAACCCGAACGAGCATACCAAGATCGAGGCGGTGCGGTATTCGAAAGGGTCGGACGCGATGGGGCTCTTCTCGATGCCGCTCGCCGAAGGCTCCTCGCACGCGCGACGCATGCTGAACCTCGCGTTCGAGATCATCAAGGAGCCGCTCAACTTCATCCGCTATCTGTGGCCGAAAAACTTCGCCACCGAAACGGTGATCCTCCTCGTCATGCAGTCGCTCGACAGCAAGATGCGCTTCAATTGGCGGCGCCGCTGGACGCGGCTCTTCTCGCGAGGGCTCGCGGCGGACTTCGGCGCCGGCGGTAGACCCCCCGTGCATCTCCCGGAAGGCAACGAGTTCGCGAAGAAGATGGCGGAGCTCTGCGGCGGACGCGCCGGCGGCAGCGTCGCCGACGTGCTCGGCATGAGCTTTACCGCGCACATCCTCGGCGGCTGCCCGATGAGCACCGACGCGGCGACCGGAGTCATCGACCATTCTCACCAGGTGCACAACTACCCGGGTCTGTTCGTCGTCGGCGGCGCTTCGGTTCCCGCGAATTTGGGCGTAAATCCCAGCCTGACGATCACGGCGATGGCCGAGCGCGCGATGGCGCTGGTTCCCGCCAAGGCGCTTCTGGACAAAACGCGCAAGCCGGCCGCATAATCTTAGGATCTCATCGCGAGGTCCTAATGCCTGTTCTCATGAAGCGCATGGCGATCATGTCCTTGTCTCTCTTTCTGGCATTGCCTGCGTGCAGCAAAAAGGCAGACGAAGACGACGACGATGAAGCGGCAGCCGCCGATGCTCCGCCCCCTCCGTCCCCTTACACCCTTTCGATCGACCTGAGTGTCGCCGACGGCGGAACCAACACCGACTCGACCGCCGCGGGTCAGAACGAAGGCTTCGCCGCGACCCAGCTCGCGCACGCCGGCGCGTCGCTGATCGTCGCGGGTGTCAGCTACTCACTCGCCGTGCAGCTGGTCGTACCGGTTCTGCTGCTGAGGACCGCCGGCGAATCGACGCCGACGAAGGTCACCGAAGGCAGCTACCTCTGGAGCTTCGACTTCACTCACGGCGGAGCCAAATACACCGGCAACCTCACGGGAACCGAGGACGAAGCGTCGGGATCCAACTCTTTCAGCATGAGCGTCACCCGCGACCCCGCCAACAGCGACGGCTGCTGCAGCAACTTCGTCTTCTTCACGGGCGCCAACAACCCGACCGACGGGGGCGGTTCGTGGCAGATCTTCGACCCGACCCGTCCGACGGGTCATGAAGAGCTCTTCACGGTAACCTACGGCTACAAAAGTACGACGGAGCGGACGCTGTCCTATGCCGTGAACTCCGACCGTCCGGCGAGCCAGAAGTTCGGCAAGGGCACTACGGTGCTTTACGACGTGAAAGACACCGTCGTGACGATGACGTACCAGGACAGCTCCGAATCGGGAACCCGCGTCATCAGCTGGGACAAGGACACCCTCGCGGGGAGCATCTTCGATCTCCAGGGTCAGAAGCTGTGTTGGGACACCAAAGCAAACGGCTACGCGGACATCGCCTGTGAATGAAATTCGGCTAGAATCGGAGCCATGAGTCATCCGACCCGTCGCGTCTTCGTCAGTACGCTTTCGAAAGTCGCGGGCGCCGCGGCGCTGTTTCCGGCGAGCATCCAGCGGGCGCTCGCCGTTCCGGCCAACCGCCGCACGGGCACGATCCAGGACGTCGAGCACGTCGTGATCCTGACGCAGGAGAACCGCTCCTTCGACCACTACTTCGGCTCGATGCCCGGCGTTCGCGGCTTCGCCGATCCGTTCCCGATCCCCGTGCCCGACCGCCCGGGCATCGTCGGCAGGACGGTCTGGAATCAGCGTAACGTCTCGCTCTTTCCGCTGCCGCCGGCGATCTCGTCGTTCCACCTCAACACGACCCAGCACTTCGAGTACATGCGCGTCGAGGGTACGAACCACGGTTGGCAGGACGCGCAGGCGGCCTGGAACCACGGCCGCCTCGACCGGTGGACCTATGCCAAGAAGAACCATTCGCTCGGCTATTTCAAAGAGGAAGACATTCCGTTCCAGTGGGCGCTGGCGAATGCTTTCACGCTTTGCGATGCCTACCATTGCTCTTCCCAGACCGGGACGAACACGAACCGCCTCTTTCTCTTCACTGGCACGAACGACCCCCAAGCGGAAGGCAACGGCCCCGCGATCTACAACGACTACGACTGGTTCGACGCGGATCCCGGCAATCACGGCGGCTACCGCTGGATCACCTACGCCGAACGCCTCGAGCAGGCGGGCGTGAGCTGGCGCGTCTACGAAGACATGGCGGACAACTTCACGGACAATCCGCTGGCGGGATTCCAGAGCTTCCGCGACGCCTGGTTCCAGCGCGCGGGCTACTCGGAGGCGCTGCGCGATAAAGGCTGCAGCACGCGGGCGCTCGACGGCCTCGCGGCGGACGTGCTCGCCGGCACTCTGCCGCAGGTTTCCTGGGTGGTCGCGCCGGCCGAGGCGTCGGAGCATCCAGGCCCATCGAGCCCGGCGCAGGGAGCGGACTACATCGCGCGCGTCCTCGATGCTCTGACGGCCAACCCCGAAGTCTGGAGCCGCACGGTCTTCATCATCAATTTCGATGAGAACGACGGCTTCTTCGATCACGTGCCGCCGCCAGCTCCGCCGTCCTGTCTCTCCTGGGACGACGATCCGGCGCGCCGCGTGCTCGCCGGCGGCTCGACCGTCGACACGACCGGGGAATACCACGAGCACGTGCTTCCGTATCACGACACGCAGAAGGAGCGGGACCTCCTGCACCGCCCTTACGGTCTCGGCCCGCGCGTCCCGCTTTACGTCGTATCGCCTTGGAGCAAAGGCGGCTGGGTGAACTCCCAGGTTTTCGACCACACCTCCGTCCTGCGCTTTCTCGAGCGCCGCTTCGGCGTCGCCGAGCCGAACGTGTCGGCGTGGCGACGCGCCGTCTGCGGCGACCTGACGTCGGCCTTCGATTTCGCGAGTCCGGATGCGGCGGGCGTCATGCTGCCTTCGACCACTGAGCGCGCCGAACAGGCGCGGGCTCTGCCCCGCCATACGACGCCGCCCAACCCGACGACTCTCGCGCTGCCGGAGCAGCGGAGCGGCATCCGTCCTTCGCGCGCTCTCCCGTACGAGCTGCACGTCGCCGGCCGGGTGACCGGGGCGCCGTTCGAGCTGTCCTTCGCCAACACGGGGAGAGCCGCGGCGGTCTTTCACGTTTACGACCGGAAAAACCTCGAGGCGATTCCCCGGCGCTATACGGTCGAGCCGGGCAAGACGGCGTTCGGCTCCTGGGTGTCCGACGTCGCGGGATCTTACGACCTCTGGGTGCTCGGACCGAACGGGTTCCATCGTCATTTCACGGGCGACGTGGACGATTCACCGGTCGAAGCCCGACTCGTATATGACAAGGCGCACCTGAAGCTCGAATTCCTGCTCGAAGGCCTGGGCAGGGAAAGTGCCCGTGTGCGCATCGCCGCCAATCGCTATGCGGACCGGTCGCCGACCGAGACTGCCGTGAGCCCCGGCGCTCTCGTGCGCGTGAGCATTCCCTTGACCGACGGCCCCTGGTACGACTTCACCGTTTCGCTTCCCGACCAGCCCGGCTTCGCGAGGCGGTTCGCCGGACGGGTCGAGACGGGCGCCGATTCGTTCAGCGATCCAGCCATGAGCGGTCTGGCCGTCGGGAACCGGTGATTTCAGTCGATCGTGTAAAACTCGTGCGCTTCGAGGATCGGATCAAGGAACGCGCGGTCGAGCAGGTAGCCGCCGAGCAGCGCTTTTTCCACGTCGTTCGGGAGGAAGCTGCCGCTGGCTTCAAAGAGGAACAGCTCGCGGCCGAGCGGATACGTCTTGGCGCGGATCGTATCGACCGACGGCATGATGGGCGCTGAGTCCGCCGTCTTCGATACGGCCAGGGGCCGGTTGCCTTGGACGTGACCGGACATCCCGGCGTAGCCGATTGCGTTGGCGTCGGTCGACGTGAGGCGCGCGATGTCGGCCGTCTCGGCGGCGACCGTGACGCACGGTCCGAAGGCGGTCAGACCGATCAGACTCTTGAAAGCATCCGTGGTTCCCGACTCGTCGGGGCGGCGATACGCTTTGATCTCGCCGAAGCGGACGGAGCCGGCGATTTCCTGCCATTTGACGACTTCGCAGGAGTAGATTTTCTTGAGCAGCGGTAGGTTGACGGCGGGAGTCGCATTGTTCGAGTTGACGAACACGCCGATGCCGTCGAGGCCGATGACGTGGCCGACGGGCGTGATGCCGGCGGCTTGCGCTTCGGCCAGTTTAGCGGCCGAGAAGGGGCGGGACATGGGGGCGATGCCTTGCTCTTTCGCGACGATCGCTTTTTCTCCGAGACCGCTGCCCCCGCCGGCGTAGCTCAGCTGGTCCTGCATTCCGGCGCCCGCAATGGCGTCGGTCAGGACTCCGGAGAGCGTGTCGGAGCCCTTGAGGGCCTGGACTTCGGCGCTGGCCATGGTACTGGCAGCGAGCGCCGCGATGACGAGAGTCTTCTTCATCTCAGTCTCCAATGTCGTAAATGGGAAGTGGTCGACAGGATGTCGACCTTTCCCAGTTACGGCAAGAAGGCGGCTGCCGCAAAACAAGAGATTATTAAGATCAACCCGCCAGCGGCAGGTGCACGAGGCGGTTCAGGAGCTCGTCGTAGCTGATTCCCGCCTGCTTTGCGGCAAAGGCGAAGTCGTCCGACTTTTTGATCGACGGATTCGGGTTGATCTCCAGGAACACGCACTCGCCCTCCTCGCTGAGCCGGAGGTCGATGCGGGCATATCCGGTGATCTTGAACAGTTTGTAGATTTCCTTGCACGTCTCGTTGAGCTTCGAGAGCGTCTTCGGGTCGATGGGGCTGGCGACGTCGCTGTCGATGCCGTACTTCTTCCGGTACTCGTCGTCCCACTTCGCCTTGAAAGTCAGCACGCGCGGCGCGTCGCTCGGCAGCTTCCTAAAGAAGAGCTCCTGCGGAGGCAGCACGGTCAGGCGGTCGTTGCCCAAGACGCCGACGTAGAGCTCGCGGCCTTCGATATATTCCTCGACGATCGCGTCGGTCCCAAACTTCTGATGAATGAACTTCACGCGCTCGGCGCAGTCCTCGGCGTTGGTCACGAGCGAGCTCTGGGCGATGCCTTCGCTGGCATCGAGTCCGAGCGGCTTGATGATCCCCGGGTAAACGAAGCGTGCGAGGTCTTTCGTCATTGGCCCTTTGCGCGGCGCCACGGCGAACTCGGGCACTCGCACTTTGTGATAGGCGAGAAGCTTCTTCGAGAGCCCTTTGTCCTTGCATAGCGTCAGCGCTTCCGGACGCGCGCCCGTATAAGGCACGCCGAGGAGTTCCAGGAGAGCGGGTAGGTTCGGCTCTTTGGAGCGGTCCGCGTTGAACGATTCACAGAGGTTGAAGATGACGTCGGGCTTGGCTTCGCGGATC
>JAYVBB010000184.1:0-7976 GCA_043750715.1 Pseudomonadota bacterium
CCGCCGCCTTACTGATAGATTATATTCTAACTGTGGCTGTTTCGGTCGCAGCCGGAGTTGAAAATATTGTGTCCGCCTTTCCCGCTTTCTTAGAGCATAAGGAAGCGATGGGCTTGTTTGTAATACTTTTAATCACTCTTTTGAATCTTCGCGGAGTTAAGGAATCGGCAAATATATTTGCTTTACCAACCTATTTGTTTATTTTTTCTTTTGTTGTTTTACTGACTGTCGGCGCGTGGAATATCTTCAATGGGCACGCCGTTCCTGTTGCACCCATCCTTCATGAGGCCTACCCGGCGATTCCCCTATTTTTAGTCTTGAGAGCTTTCTCAAGTGGGTGTGCGGCGCTAACGGGAATTGAAGCTATTTCAAATGGGATCCCGATATTTAAGGAACCGGCTCAAAATAATGCAAAGAAAACAATGCTCTGGATGTCTGCGATTTTAGGGATCTTCTTTCTAGGGATTACTCTTTTGGCTCATCTTTATGGGATTGTGCCTAAAGAAGGTGAAACGGCGGTGTCCTTATTATCCAGCGCCATATTTGGTAAGGGTGGCTTTTATTACGTTGTCCAAGCTGCAACAGCGTTAATTTTGATCCTTGCTGCCAATACAAGTTATCAGGATTTTCCAAGACTCTCCTCACTTCTTGCTAAGGATGGTTTTTTGCCTCGACAATTAGCTATTTTGGGCGATCGCTTGGTTTTTTCTAATGGCATCATTGGTCTTAGTTTAGCGGCGGCCCTTCTCATAGCCATGTTTAAGGGTGAAACCCATCACTTGATTCCACTCTACGCGGTTGGCGTATTTCTGTCCTTTACACTTTCCCAATTGGGAATGATTGTTCATCACTTTCGAACTCGGCATCCCGGCTGGAAAAAGTCTCTTTTCTTTAATTTTCTTGGGGCCATTACAACGGCCGTAGTCCTCACGGTAATTTCAATCACTAAATTTTTTGGTGGCGCATGGATGGTTATTGTTCTTATTCCAATTTTAGTATTTTTTTTCCGCTTAATTCGGCTTCATTATGTTTCGACGGCCAGGGCTTTAAGTAGTGCGACAGTAAGAGGTCCACTGACCATGACCCACCTTAAACATACTGCAATTATCCCAGTGGCGGGAATTCATCCAGGGGTTCAAGAAGCTGTTCGTTATGGGAAGTCAATTTCTAACGACCTTCGAGCCTGTTGTGTGAATGTAAATGCTGAGTCTACTCGGCGTTTGGTGGACCAGTGGTCTCATCTTTGTCCTCATGTTCCGCTCATTGTTTTGGACCAGGACAAATTCTCGGCTGAAATCAAGCCGCTCCCGACCCTCCTTTCGGTCATTCCGGGCGTCGCCGGCGCCGGCGTCGGCGCGGAAGTGATGGCTACGAGCGACACCGCGATCTACACGGACCTCATGTACCTCGACTCCAACCTCTCGGGTGCCAGCGAAGCCGAAGCGAAAGATCGCGCCGGTGACGGCCTCTACCCGAACAAAGCCCGCGCAGTGAACATCGACATCGGTGGTCGCTTCTACACGGACCCGCTGTCCCACAGCTGGTACGGCGGCGCCAAACTCGGCTACTCGACCCTCCGCGGCCAATGGTTCTACAAAGACCAGGTCCTCGAGCAAAGAACCGCGTCGCTGACGCCCGGCATCAACGCCGGCTACCGCTGGAAATGGGAAAACGACGTCCTCGTTCGCTTGGGCGCCGGCGCTGCCGCCAACTTCGTCCAGTTCCAGGACATCGACCGTGACAACGACTCGGACGAAGCCAAAGAAGGCCAAGACAAGATGGACACGGCGGCGCATGCCCCGATCATCGCCAATCTCGACTTGGGTGTTGGCTACATGTTCTAATCGGCTACACTAGCCGGACCATCGAGGGGCCCTCCTGGGCCCCTCGTCGTTTTTCCCGTGGAGACGCCCCATGAAACGCCAAATCGTCCTGGCGTTCGTTTTGATTCTGACGATCGGCATCGTCTGCGGAAGGGCGTATCTGCGTTACAAGGACGCGAAGCTGGGCGGCCTCACCGACCGAGTCGACGTCTTCGTCGCGCAAGGGCAATGGCCAGAGGCTGACCGTCTCCTCGACCAAGCGGAGTCCCGCTTCGGAGCCCACCCCGTCTACTGGCTGCTGCGCGCCAACGTCGAATGCGGAAGACAAAGACCCGACGCCTGCCTGGACGCCTACGTCAAAGCCCTGCCGGGAGGTGGCGTCCCGGAGACGGAAGCAGGCAAAGCGCATCTCGAGCAGGTGCTGGAAGTCGACGGCCGCCCGACCGACGTCGCCCAGCTGGTGCGCGCGCTGGGCCGGGATGACGCCAGCGGCGTTCTCGAACGCGGGTTGAAGCACGCCGAGCACGACCATCGGTGGAACGCCGTGGCACAATTGGAAGCCATCGACCGCCGCAGGGTGATCGACTACGTCGACCTCTACGTCCGGGACCTGAGCGACAAGGTCGGTTGCGAAGACCGCCGCGAAGCCGTGGAGCGACTGGGCGAGCTCGGTGACGAGGACGCTCTGGGGCCCCTGCGGCTGGCCCGGGCGGAAACGCACGGATCGGCGCGGAACGCCTGCTTGGGCGACCGCGTCGATCAGGCGATCAAGAAGCTGGAGAGCCGCTGATCAGCGTTTGCCGCGCGCCGCAGCCTTGCGGGCCGGGGCCTTTTTGGACTTCGTCGCGGGCTTTTTCGTCGCAGGCTTCTTCGCCTTGCGTTTAGCCGCGGCTTTCGTCGGCGCGGCCCGGCGCGCTTTATCGGCGAGCAGGTCGAGCATTTGCGTGAAGCCGCTTTTCTTCGCGGGACGTTTGGTTTTGCGTTTCGTAGCCATGGTGATCTCCTCCAAGATTGTTGGCGAATCCATGCACGATCCGTGCCTTCAGATGCCGGAGCACGAGATTTTGTAGATCACGTCTGCATTGTCGTCGCTCACGAGATTCGCGCCGTCGGGCAGCCCGAGGACATCGACGGGACGGCGCCAAGCGCTGCCGTCTTTTTCCATCCACCCTGTAGCAAAATCCTCGACGGAGCCCTGGCCCTTTTCGTCAAGTTTCACGGCCACGATCCGGTAGCCGTCGGGCTGGCTGCGGTTCCAAGAGCCCCATGGGACCCTCCAGAGCCAGGGATTGCCTCGACTTTTCGAACCCATGCATCGACCGTACCAAAAATGGGCGACACCTTCGCCGTCCCGGTAAAAGAAACGCCGGATCTGCCGATAAATGGGCATGCTTCGACGCCTCACCGGTTTGGCTCTCGTCCTGGCGCTGGCCGGCTGCAAGTCGCCCGGCTCGCCGGAGGCGACTTTGAGTGATTCAGGCATCTCGGTGTCTGCCCCGCGCGATCAGCAGGCGACCGCATTCTGCTGGTCATACGCTCTGGTGGCGCACATCGAGCAGCGCTACTACGAGCTCACCCGCGGCACGGACCGCGGCGGCTTTCGCCTCGACCTCTCGGAAGAATATCTGGGACTGATCCACCTCGCGAATCAGCTGACTCAGGGCAAACCGGTCGACGAAGGCCGCAAGCTTTCCGAGACGCTCGCCCTGATCGACCAGTATGGACTGGTTCCCGAGAAGGTCGGCGAGCACACCCTGTTTCGCGCGGCCTTCGACATGCCGCTCGCCCGCGACGTGACGGACCGCGCCAACGAGGACTGGGCGAAGTTGAAGGTCGCCGAAAATTCCCCCCTGCCGCCGGCCCTCGCTCTGAACGTCGTCGCGGACGTGGCGCAGCTTTCGGACGGCCAGCGGGCATTCCTGTCGGCCGCGCTGGGTATCACGGACGCCTCGGGCGCGCGCTTCCGCTTTGGCAACCGGGACTACACGCCGCAGACCTTCGTCAAGGAACGCCTGAAGTTCCAGGCGTCGGACTACCAAGTCCTCACCTTTCCCGATTCGGGCCGCGGGCCGGACGGCAAGGCGGCTTTCTCCGCCGAATACCTGAAAACGCTCGGGCTCGTGCAAAGGGCGATGCTCTACGGCTATTCCGTACCGATCAGCTTGAACTTCGTCACCGAATCGGTCGCCGAAAACGGCGGCATCCGTTGCGCGAGACCGCACTGCTCGGATGCCGAGATCGGGACGTCGACGCCGGACTGGCCTCACTCAAACCACGCCGTTCTGTTGATCGACTACCGTACGGCAGGCGGGGGCTTCACACCCGTAACCGCGGACACTCTGGGGGTAAGCGCCAAGACCGTGCCCGCCGAATGGGTCATCAAGAATTCCTGGGGTTTCAACTACAATACGAGCGCCGACAAGGACCTGCTCAAGCGCTTTCCCCTCCCGGCCTATACGACGATGACCCAGGAATTTTTCGAGGCGGGACATTGGCTCCGCCCGGGACGGTTCGAAGCGATCGTGCCGAAGAACGTTTGCCTCCGCGAGCTGACGAAAGAGCGAAAACTGACCTGCGCGCCCCTCGACGCCGAGCTCGACCCTTCCTTGATTATCGGCAACCTCAACAAGGCCGCGCTGGCCCGGGATCCGGTCGAATTCGACGAGCGCGCCCCCGAGCTCACGGACGACACCCTCCTGCAGGTGAAGCTCGACGTCACCGCGGAAACGCTCTGCGCCGAGCTCCAGGTCGCACCCGCCGTGAAATACGTCGCGGTGTTCCTCACTCCCGACGGTGCCCCGACGGAGCGCATTCCCCGCGCGGTGCTGAGCTCCGGCAGCAATTGGCGGCACTGCCGCCAGGTAGCGGAAGGCCCGAAGACCTTTGGTTTGGTCTTCGAGCCTTTGAATGAACGCTTCAAAATTCTGGGTCAGGCCAAGCGGACGGTCGCCGTCCCTTAGTGCGCCTTCCGGGGATCGAACAGATATTCGGAATCCTGCGGGTCGGCGACGCCGTACCACTCCGGCTTCGGATTGAGGTCGTCCCAGCCGAGCGGTTGGGAGCCGAACGCCGAGCTACCCGACGCTTCCGTCTCAGGCGGCGGATTGCCCATTTTTTGGCAACGCTCCTGGGCGACGACCGGCGTGCCGTTGGTCAGACGCGTGATGTACGACGGAATGCGCTCGCCCTGTTCCTGCGAGTGATCGCCGTAACCCAGGCGGACCTTGGCGTCGATCATCGCCTGCATCATCGCGGTGCACCCGTCCATGTCGGGACCCGGCATGGTGTAAGCCTGGGAAGTGGCCCAGCCCGGCGCGACTTCGGCGAACACCTTGCCGTTCCATTGAGGCAGGTTCGACGTGATGACTCGGTCGCCCGAAGTGCCTTCCCAGATCCGTGCGTAGTACGTGAGATGGGAACGCGGAATGTCGGCCATGTTGCCAGTGTATTTGGCGTCGGTGAAGCCGGGGACTGCGGCGATCAGCGGCACGGCGGTGGCGATGCCCGAGTCGTTGGCGGCACCCTGACGCTGGATCTCGACGCAGGCTCCGGCGACCGGGCATTCCGGGAAGATGCGTTTGAGCTCGGCGGCCGCGTCGGGGCCGTCGGTCAGAATGAGCTTCGGTTTGGCTTCGGCGAAGAGGCGTTTCAGCACGGCTTCGCGGTAGCCCTTGGTGCCTTCGACCGTTTCGGCCCAGAGGTTGACCGACGAGTAGGGCGCCGTCTTGACGAGCAGGTACTTGTCGCCGACGCCGAGGTCGAGCATGAGCCGGTGCAGGAACTGGCCGCGCGTGCCGGTCAGCGCGCGCGAGGTGATCAGGTCGTCCTCGCCGTCCGGATCCGCCAGAATGACGACGTCGGGATCTACGAGCTGAGCGTCGCGCCGGGCGAGGGCTTTCGGCCAGGCGCCGCGGTAGTGGCTGAAGTCGCCGTTGACGGCGCGCGGCTTGTAGAACGCGAGGTCCTGGGGCAACGACGTCTTCATCAGCTTCGCCACCTCTTCACCCGGTCCCGGGTCGAAGGTGAAGCGGCGGTTGTCCGTGCCGTTGGTCGCCCGCGCGATCCACATTTCGTCGTTGTAGGGCGGCGGCTGAGGCAACGTCGCCGCTTTCGCGCCCTGCATGGTCTTCAGGATCGCGCCCATGGAGTTGAAGCCGGATTTGTCGCGGTCCCCGAAGACGATGACGTTCTGGCCGCTGCGGACGGCCGTCGAGACGTTGACCATCCGGGAGTTCGGAGCGCCGAAGTCGTAATACTCGGTGCCCATGTCGCCGCGGCCGTAGCTGAATTCCTTGCCCTCGGCGAACAGGTTGCGGAGGCTCGAGTTCTTGTCGGTCTCGGGTTTGATCTTCCACGGATTTTCCGGATCATCGACGTACTTCTTGAAGCCGAGCAGGCCTTTTTTCACCGCCGCCGAGGCTTCCTCTTTCGACATGCTCGAGAGGGCCGTGGGATGCGGCAACTGCGTGACGAGGATGTCGGTCTTGATCTCGGTGCCGTCTGAGAGCTTCAAACCTTTGATGGAGAGGGTGCCTTTTTCGCCGGCACCGATCTGGATGCCTTTGGCGATGTCGTAGCCGCCCATCTGCGCGGGGTGCATCATTCCTGAGCCGTTGATCCCGACGTCGTCGCCCGGAATGACCATCTTGGCCTTCATCGTCGCCGGGTCCGCGTCGAACTTCTGTTTGAACTTGGTGTGCGCCTGCTGCACGGAGTTCTGATCCGTGTAGTTGACCGTCCCGACTTCAGCCTTGAGCAGATCCTTGCCTTGGCGGTTGAGCGGCACGGCCGTCTGCTGGTTGCTTCCCGCGCCCTCGAGCGTGAACTCGGGGACTTTGATTTTGAAGTTCTTGATGTCGTCGGCGCTGAAGCGGCTCGCGACGGTGCCGCCGCGGCTTTCGATGAACGTGCCCGCGGCGTCGCGCGCGGCGCCGCCGAAGAGCACGATCAGCTTCAGCGAGTCCCGGTTGTTGCGGATGATCCACTCGATCATGTCGTTCCGCCATTTGACGAGCGGGCTGCGCTGATCCTGCGTGATCATCCACACCGGATTGCCGGTGAACGAGCTGAACTGGAGGCGTTCCGGGCCGTTGCGCTGGTCGATGATCGGCGTGTCGAAGGCGCCGTACTGCCAGCGGATCGTGAAAGCGTAGGTATTGATGAACGCCGCGCTCGAGCTGACTCCGAAATATTCGGCGAGGTCCTGGGCGCGTCCCCCGAATCCTGCCGTCGCGGGGCGGCCGGCGGCTTCGGCGATGTGCGTGCCGTCTTGACCGATGAAGAGGATTTGAACCGTATTGGGTTCCTGCACCATGCGCCAGGGAATCGGTCCGAAGGCCGGACGGAACATCTGGTCGCCGTAAATGGCCTTCGACAAACCCGGGAAGTAGGGAATCCGGGAGTTGAGCTCGACCAGCTCGCGGCCCTGCGGCGTGTTGAGGTCCGGACCGCCGTCGTAAGCCCAGAGCGGATAGGAGCCTACCGGAGCGAACGGCGACGGCGCACCACTCGCCGCTTCGCCCTCTTTGAGGCCGCTTTCCGTGCGCGTTTTACAAGCAGCCGTGACGCTGAGCGCGACGACCAGGGCGACGCGCATCCAAGGAAATGATCTCGAGCACGGGAACAAAGAGTCTTGCATTGCGGCAACGCTCCTTTGGGTACTTCGAATGATTGGGATTGGCTGTTGATAATTATAATGGCGAAGGGCGGGATTTTCCACGGGAAGGTAAGCCTTGATGAAATCTTCACAAATTTGGCCCAAACGATCCTCGTTCACGAGGCGGCGGTAGCGAAGCCGTCGGCCCCGAGTCTTGACACCCTGTAACCCCACCTTAAATTGAGAGAGTCGCCGGCCGGGGAGAGTCCCTGGCGACGGTGGCGAAAACCCAACGTTTGAAAGAGGCATGTACCTATGTCGAACCTTCCCCTTATCTGGCGTGAACTGGACCGTCCCTTCACCGGCTTCGGAGGCTTGAATCCCCTGCTCCGCCAACTCGACGAGTTCGTCACCGAGTCGGCGCCAAAAGCGGCGTTCGACTACGAGGAAACCCCGGAAGGCTTCCTCCTGAGCTTCGACGTCCCGGGCGCCGACCGCGCCAAGATGAACGTCGAATTCCACAAGAACCAGCTGGTCGTTTCCGGAGAGAGAAAGCG
>JAYVBB010000185.1:0-6875 GCA_043750715.1 Pseudomonadota bacterium
CGAGATTTGTCATTCTCCTCCTGTTCGCAGCCGACGCCGAAGAACGCTGCCTGGCCCTGACTCAGAGTTCGCCAGAGGGACTGCATTGAGAGATAGCCCTCTTTGGGGGCGCCTCCGTGACCCTTTGGCTTTGAAAAAGCATTTGATGGAAGCAAGCCGATCGTCCGCGCGCCATTGGGCGCCTCAAAGAGGGCGCACACTTTGCCACCGCCAGCCGATCCTAGCGTCACACCATCGCCGGGCACCACGTAGGCCTTCGAGCCAGAAAAATGGCACTTCTTTGTGACCACAGCATAAGAGATTTGGCTGCTAGCTATGGCGTCAAACTCTGATGTGCAGGTAGCCGCGGCCGGGGACGGCTTCGCTATAGCAGGGCCCGCGAAAGGCCATGCGGACAGGAGGGTGGCAAGCGACCAAGAACGGAGGAACTGCCGCTGCATCTTGCTCCCAACCTGTCTTACTATTGGTTGCATTGTGGGTTCAGAACGAGAGCGTCTCGGCAGGCAGACATCTGCCGGCGCTCAGGTTTTGATTATACGACAGCCCGTCCATGCAAGCAGTGGCAAACGTCAGATAGGTAAATTCGTGACTGACCGGCTGAATTTTCAGCCGGTCGCATTTGTCGTAAAATCATGGTGATAGACGGAACCATTTTGAGTCGACGTCTTAGATGTTTGACATATGTCATATATCTATGACATAATCCGTCCGATGAAGCCGTTCAGCATCCACCGCGCCGTTGAAAAGACACTGGAAGACTGGCCCTTGGTAGTAAGGGTCGAACTGGCGGATCTTTTGACCCTGCTGACGGCTGGCCACACGATCGGAATGCCTGCCAGCAGGCCGATGCCAAGCGTAGCTCCAGGGGTTCACGAGTTACGGATCAAAGAGAGATCGGGCCAATACCGGGCCTTCTATTTCACGAAGCAGGCTGACGCCGTCCTTGTGTTTCACGCCTTCAAGAAGAAGACCCAGGCGACGCCAAAGCACGAAATCATGGTCGCTAGAGAGCGATTGAGGGACCTACTATGAGTAAGCCATTTGTCGAGATCAAGAACGTCACGGAGCTTTGCAAGGTGTTGGGCCTGCCCAAGTCCCAGGCCGCACGGGCAGAAATCCGGCGTGACCTTGTCTTGGCCATTCACGGTAAAATCAAGACGAAGAAGCTTACGCACGAGGCTGCCGCCAAGATGGCGGGCATCGGCCGTACGGTGATCACCGCTATCGTTAACGGCAACATCGGAAAAATCTCCACGGATAGGTTGATTGACGTCGCCGACAGCTTGGGACTGGACGTGCATATTCGGGTGGCTTGATCAGGACTACCTCAGACTCTTCCGCCAGCGTCCTGAAGGGCGGGCCATGGCGAACTCATGCCGCTATTTCCGGAAAAGTGGTGCCAAGAAGAACGCCGTCTGCGCGATTCCCCCAACCGTATCTCGCGACAGCGGCGGCCCCTGGTTAGTCATCACCATCTGATTGTCGGGAACGTACGCAGCCCCCAAAAGCTCGCAGCCGCACAGACCGGTCGTCGGTGAGCAGCGGGAGGCTGTCGTATTCCACACCACGCACCGGTGCTGACTCGTCGCGTCGTGCGTCGAGGCGCGGCGTGTCGCGCAGCCCCCCAGTAGCGTAAGAATCGTCCAGACTGTGATGAGTCTTGCGTTTGGGTTCATTGCGAGTCCTCCTACGCCTGAGGAAGTGCAAGCGACGTGCCCGGTCGAAAGCCAATCTATCGAACGTTGACGCCCGTTCGCGCTTCGCAATTGTGCTCAAACGGTGACATCTGGGACAAAATTGCTGGGGCCATTCACTCAACTGTCCCTCCCCCCCTGTACCATTTTCAAAGTTGAAAGAAGCCCGACCGATCACCTTGACCGGCCTTGATTCTTCGGGTTTCGTTAGCTCCGGCCCGTCTCTTAGGAGCAACCAATCGCCCCCTGCACTTCGAGTTGCCTGGGGGGGACCTGTGCCCTGAGGGACGGAGAAGCGGAGACTTTAAAGGGGGCGGTCCCAGGAAACGTCACGTCGAAAACCTATTTACAAATGGTGGGGAGCCCCCCCCCTCTGTTTTACTTGAATTTTTGACCCTTGTTTCTGCTTTAGAACCAAAGTATTTCTGCGACCTCGCTCACTCCATTGAGGTCGCCATGTCGAAGAACGAATTTCTGTCAGCTGTCCTGATCAATAGCCGAGATCCGGAACGCTTGGCCGCCTTCTACCGCGACGTCTTGGACGTACCGCTTGAAGTCGAGATGCATGGCCCGCACAAACACTATGGTTGCGAGCTGGGCGACCTTCACTTTGCCATCCATCCGGTTCGGGGAAGTGCGCCGTCAGGTGCAGGCGCTGTCGATTTTGCGCTGCAGGTCTTCGACCTCGATACCTTCCTCAAAAAGCTGACCGCAAAGGGAGTCGAAGTTGAGCTACCGGTCGAACGGGGCTTTGCTCGAATGACCGAGATCCGGGACCCAGACGGCAACCGAATCTTCCTGACGGAACTGACCAAAAAGTGGCTGGGCATGATCAAGGACCGCAGGCAGCAGGGCCATGACCTGATCAAAGTCGCTCAGGACCGTGGCGACGTATAATTATAGGCAGGCGGTGGCAAACTCGTCATTCGACGGCGGCTCGAACCTCACCGGCCTTCGATCAGATAGGTCTCACGCCAACTATGCCTTCTGCGCCGCCTTTTTCTCAAGCGCGCGAATGCGAAACTCGTGGTCCTTGACCGTAGATCCGATGCCGTCCTTGTCGGCGAGTCGCTCGTTGATCCTCAGGACCACGTCGAGCACCACGTCGAGCTTGCCGTCGCGTTCCTCACCTAAAACCCCCTGACGACCGATCTCGTCCTCAATCTTCTGGAACCGACTCTCGTTCAACACGCCCTGGCGGTGGAGTTGGTCGTCGATCTTCTCAAATCGGCTCTCGTTCAACACGCCCTGGCGGTGGAGTTGGTCGTCGATCTTCTCAAATCGACTCTCGTTCAACACGCCTTGGCGGTGGAGTTGGTCGTCGATCTTCCCGAACTGATGGTCAATCTTCTCAAAACGGCTCTCGTTCAACGCTCCCTGGCGACCGACTTCGGAAATCAAACCGTCCACTTTTCTTCCCAGCGATTCGAGATCTGTTCCCATGGATTTTGCTCCGGACGGTCTGGCAGTAAATACGATCCTAGTCATAACCAATGCTCGGTCACGTCTCAACGGACATCCGCAAGTCCATCCTGGTCCTTGGGGCTTGATTGCTAACCGCCTGGATTCACTACCACCATGTTTGAGTGGAGTTGGTCCGGCCGTATCGCTATTCTCCTAGGAACATTGATCACAAATCGGCGGATTCAGCATGCGGCACCTTGTCTCGATAGCGTTGATTTTATCGACATTCCTTCTCCATGCGTGCAAGGCACGCACGCCGTCGTCTCAGCTTGCAGGCGATTCCAGCGAGGTCAATGCCCAGGCGAAGGACGGCAGTCCCGACGTCATCATCGTCGGCGCGGGTCTCACGGGCCTGACCACGGCTTACCAGCTCAACAAGGTCGGCGTGCGGTCGCTGGTTCTCGAGGCGCAAGACCGCATCGGGGGCCGCATCGAAACCATGGTCATGGATGACGGGACGACGGCGGAATCCCATATGGAGGAGTATTTCGAGCGCAACCCGGCCTGCGATCTGTTGCGGGAATTGAAGCTGCCCTTGATCGTCGACGTGCCTCATTCGAGCGTCAGGATCGACGGCAAGGTGTACTTGAACAAAGGCGACGCCGACGGGATTTTGGCCAACGACGGCCGCGGCGAGCCTGGAGGCTCCGCTCGCTACCGCGAAACCTATCTGGACGGAATGTTCAACGCCGAGGAGAAGCAGGCATTCACGGAGTGGAACGTCAAGGTATGGGCGCTCTACGAAAAGCTTCGCGACTCCTTCTTCAAAGGACGTCCCCTGCCGCAGGAATTGGTCGCCCTGCAAAAGATCAGCTTCAAAGAGTTCGTCGAACGCGACCGCTTGCCTCGTAAAGTGTCGGAATGGATTCGGGTGACCGTCGAGCCCGAGATCGCCGTCGAGTGGGAAAAGATTGCGGCGCTCGACGGAGTCGACGAGATGCGTCTGTTTATCGATTCACCGGATGGCTTTGGGGAAAAAAACAGCCACGTCGAAGGCGGTAACTCCAAATTCATCGACGCAATTGCGGCCAAGCTTCCGGCTGACTCGATCCGACGTCTGTCCCGCGTCACCAAGGTGTCGCAGACCAATGACAAGGTTACGGTTCAGTACACCTCCGAGGGCAAGACGTTGTCGGCGACGGCCGCCTATGCCGTCGTAACCGTTCCGTTGAGCGTGATCAATCGCATCGAATTCGAGCCAGCGCTCGACGCCGACAAGCAGCGGGCCATCGCGACCACCCGATTCGGCTCTTACCTTAAAGTCCACTATCGAATGGATCCCGCGGTTCGACCGATTCTGGATCGGTATGGGCCGGACCTTTTCACCTTTCTCTCGGACTCGCCCGCAGGCTCGATTTACAACGTCACGGACTTCGGCACCGCAAAACCAGGGCAGATTTTGACGATCACGAACCTGGTCCACGCAGGCTACTCCCGCGATCTGATGAAGGACACCGCCTCGTCCCCGGATCAGAAGGCGGAAGTCGCCAAACGGTCGGCGGCCGCCATCGAGGCCCTGTTTCCCGGCTTCTCGTCCCACATCAAGGAAACCTTCACGTTCCTCTATCCGACGGGCATCGCGTATTGGCCCTTTGCGGAAGGCCGCTCGCGCTTTGACGCCCTGGCGGAGCACTTGCGGAAGCCCCAAGGTCGTTTGTTCATAGGCGGCGACACCACGGAAAACAGTCACTCGGAAGGCGCGGTCGAGGCCGCGCTGCGCATGTCCGGGAAAATCGCCATGGAACTGAAGGGCTTGGAGCCTCCTCATCCGGTCGCGCCCCTCGACTGAATCGTCGGCCCCATGATAAAATGGTCCAAAATCATTTGGATCTATGGGGTGCGCATTGCGGCAGACTTGGACTCTTTTGCTTTTCCTCGTCCCCGCAATGGCGGGCGGTTTCGCGTGTAAAGCGCGCCAGGGCACTGCGGACAGTGGGTCGCAAGTGTTGGCATCGGCAAACCTGAGCGGCATGGCGCTGGACGTCAGCGACGTCTCGATCCTGTTTCCCAAGAGAGGTCCCGGACAATTTTATCCGGACATCCGCGGGCGAGCCATTTGGCCCGCTGCGGCTTTCGACGATTTGATGGCATTCTGCCAATCCGAAGACGGCGTCTCGGTGACGGATCCCGCATTGGATCCGGCCAAGGTCGGTAAAATCAGGTGTGGGCAGTTCATCCTGGACAAGGCCTTCCTCGACGACATGGACCGAATCAAGGGCCGGCACGCTCCGACGGCCCAAGACTCGGCTCGGGTTCGCGCGGCCATCGAGGTGAACGAGGCGATCGGTAACGACACCGTCAAATGCGAAGACCTCGCGGATGGCCGCAAGCTCTGCATTGATACGGGCGCGCGCGTGACGCTCCAAGATGAACGAAAAGCCATCGCCAACCTCGACAACTGGCGGGTCGTCGGGATGAGGGTGGACCTGTGCGCCGGCGCGAACAACGACACCAACGAGCAGTGCGAGATCGAATTCCGTCTCACGGCCCAGCCCTTCGGCGACGCGGCAAACCACATGTTCGATGCCTCCGCCCACCTCTTGTACCGCCTGGGCTTCTTGGACATGAAGACCGGCGAGATCAGCGGAGCGCCCCCTGGCGTGGAATTTACTATGCAAGAGATTATCCGAGACCTCCAACTCATTAAAGCGGCCGGAGCCTCGACTGATGGCATGCCGCTTGGCGTTCATCCCGGACTCAAGCGTGAAATGAAGGAATCGGGATCCGCCGTTGGCAACGAAGTGGTTCGAGTCATCAAAAAATATACCCAGGGCGGCGCAGGCATGACGTTTGCCGCCACGATGCAGCTGGCCGGGCAAGGTGACACGGGTGTGTGGGTCTTTTATCACGGCCCCGTGGGCAACGGGCGCTGGCTCCCAGGAGTCATCACGGGAAGTGAAACCACTTGGTCGATCCGCACCGCTTCGGTCAAAGGCCCCCGCGGGCGCATGTTCCCGCCCACGGAGGTCCATTCCGATCGGCCTTCGATCAATCCCATGTTCAACTACAATCGTGGGGAAACCCTTCCCCCCGACGTCCAAGACTTGCCCTCGTTCTTCGACAATCCCGGTAGATATGGCGACGTGGAATTGAAGGTGGGGAGCCAGGTCGCGGCGTCCGTGCGCAATGCGGACTGCGTCGGCTGTCACTCATCGACCATTCGGTCCTTTGGGTGGGGGATCAAGACCTATGATCCGACGCAGGGAGCCAAGCGGGCATTGATGCCGAGCCTGTATCAGCCGCCCGTCGGAACCACGGCGTATCTTGATCCGGAAGTGATTCCGCGGAACGGCTATAGCATGAGAAATTTTGGTTACTTCGTGGCGCCGGCGGTCGAGAATCCGAAAGGCGAAGGCGTCGAGATCCCGGCCGTGATGTCCAGGGTGGTCGTCGAGAGCGCCGAGCTCGTCAACTTGATCAACACGCGCTACATCGGGAAGCCCAATCCCGGATTGACGTGCGCGCCCGGCGGAAGCGAGAACGAAGACCCGGAAGCCGCGCTGGAGGCGTCGCGGGATGACGATGTTTTCTCGGAGTCAAACCAACGAAAAATTCGCCGGACCCAGAATGTCCATGCCATGATTTTCGATTGCCTACTGTTCGAGTCGCAAAAGCCTGGGGCCACGTTTAAGACATGTGCGGACCTTTGTCAGAAGCCCGGACGTCCATAAACTAACGGCGGCCTACTGGTTTGGCGAACTTGCTTCGCAATGAACG
>JAYVBB010000186.1:0-4698 GCA_043750715.1 Pseudomonadota bacterium
GCGACCATACGGAAAAAATGTTCACGGCTCTCGGCGCGACCTTCCGCCGCGAGGCGGACGCCAAGCAGGAAACGCTGATCGTCCAGGGGCCGTTTCGGCCCAAGGCGCGCAGCTATTCGGTGCCCGGCGACCCGTCGTCGGCGGCATTTTTCGCAGTCCTGGCGGCGATCGTCAAAGGCTCGAGCCTGACGATCCGCGGCGTCCTCGAGAACTCGACGCGCACGGGATTTCTGACGATCCTGGGACGGATGGGCGTCGACCTGAAGATCACGCGCCTGCCACTCGCGGCCGACGCCTTGGAACCGGTGACCGACATCGTCGTGACGGGCAGCCGTACGCTCAAGGCCGTGGACATGGAGCCGGCGCTGGCGCCGACCCTCATCGACGAAATCCCGATCCTCGCCGTCGCGGCCCTTTTCTGTGACGGCAAAAGCCGCTTCCGCGGCCTGGAAGAGCTCCGCGTCAAAGAATCCGACCGCCTCGAGAAGACCCTCGAGCTCATTACCCGCGCGGGAGGCAAAGCCCACGCGGAAGGCGACGATCTGATCGTCGAGGGTGGGGCCAAAATTCGTTCGTTCTCCTTCGATCCCGACGAGGATCATCGCCTGGCCATGGCTGCCGCCGTGCTCGCGATGGTCGCGGACGGTCCTTGCACGATCAAGGACCCCGAATGCGTCGCCGTCAGTTTCCCGGGGTTTTTCGCCACGCTCGACGCCGTTCGCAAGTGATGACAAAAGGAGTTTTCGAGTGCAAAATGAGGCCGCACGCATTGATGAAATCAGAGGCCGGGCGTTGAGTACCCGTAGACCGAAAATTGTCGCCGTGGACGGACCGGCGGGCTCGGGCAAGAGCAGCATTTGCCATACGGTCGCCGACCATCTCGGCTGGACCTACATCAATACCGGCGCGCTTTACCGCGCCGTCGGCGTGCTGGCCCTTTCCGGCGGCATCAATCTCGACGACCAGCATGGTCTCGCTTCGATGGTCGACGAAGTCGCGGCGGACCTACGCTGGGATTCCACCGACCGCCAGATCTGGTACCTCCAGCAAAACCTCACGGAAAAGCTGCAGACGGAAGAAGCCGGCTACGCCGCCAGCAAAGTCGCCAAGCAGCCGCTGGTTCGCGACCGCCTCCTGCCGGTGCAGCGCCAGTTGACGCTGTCCGCGCCGAAAGGCGCGCTGGTCGACGGCAGGGACATCGGCACCGTGGTCTTTCCCGACGCCGACCTCAAGATCTTCCTGACCGCGTCACTCGAAGAGCGTTCGCGCCGCCGCATGGCCCAGCTCAGCCCAGGTGCGAAAGTCGCGGAAGTGCTGGAAGACATCAAAAAAGGCCTGGCGCGCCGCGACGAGCGCGACGAGGGGAGGGGAGTCGCCCCTTTGAAACAAGCGTCCGACGCCGTCGTCCTCGACACCTCGCTCCTCAACTTCGAGCAAACGGTGGAAGCGCTGGAGCGGATCATCCGCGAACGCGGCCTCACGACTTGACCGCTCCGATCCTCTTCTTCGACGGCACCTGCGGCCTCTGCGACCGCTCGGTGACGTTCCTGTTCGACCAGGACAAGCGGCGCGTCCTGCGCTTTGCGCCGCTGCAGGGCGAAACCGCGCAAAAACACGTCCCCACGGCAAAGCGCGAGAACCTCGATTCGATCGTTCTCCTCGTCGACGGCAAGTTGCTCGAGCGGTCGACGGCCGTGCTCACGGCGCTGGCGCTTACGGGCGGGCCGTGGAAGGCCGTCGCCGCCGTGGCGCTGGCGGTGCCGCGTGGCGTTCGCGATGGGGTTTACGGGCTGGTGGCGAAGTATCGCTACCGGATGTTTGGACGGTATGAGACGTGTCGGCTGCCGTCGCCAGCGGAGCGGGCTTTTTTTCTGGAATGAGCGGCTTGGCTTGCGCTTTTCTCCGGTCGAGGCGGTTCGCCGCTTTCGGTAGAGAGAGCGCCTGCACGTCGTCGCGCAGCGTCCGCCAGAGGGCGGACACTTCGCCGAGGCCCGAGAGCAGCAGGTGAGAGGCCGCGGCTTGCTGCCTCAGCGCTTCGCCGAGCTGCTCCAGGAGCTGACGCTGCTCCGCGAAGCCATTTCGAAGCAAGAATTCCAGACGTTCGAGCCGCGGCCCCGCGTCGGGAAGGGCGCGGCGGAGGTCCGAGAATTCCCCGGTGGTCGCCTTGAGGATTTCCGAGGTGTGGCGGCGGAGGTTATCCGTCACGCCTTCCGCGAGGCTCACGCTTTGGCGTTTCAGCTCGTCGGCGGCGTCGGTGAGCACGGTCGACGATTTGACGTGCGACGCGGTCGCGCGGGTCCAGTTGGCGTACGCCTCGACGTCCTCCGGACGGTAGACCGGACTGACGTAGCGGCCTCGGCGTATGCGGCCGACGCGGAGATCTTTGCCCGAGATTTGGGTCAGGCGCGAACGCTTGATGCCGAGGAGGTGCATGACCTCTTCGGCGTCGAGCACGAACTCGGCGCAGAGCTCTTCGTCTCCGCGCAGCCAGACGACCATCGGCAGGGCGCTCGTCTCCCCGTCGTCGCCGGGTCCGGCGACGGCGGATGCGCCGAGGATTGGTCTATCTTGAAAGGTTTCCACTATTTCGAATGATACTACTGCCTCTAGAAGGACCGCAACTGGCCAGCCTGGGACAGCGTGAAGTCGCAGAGGCCCGTCACTTTCATGTACGTCGGCGAATCGGCTTCGCTGAAATCGAAGGTCAGCGACGTCGTGCCCTTCGGGAGCGTGACCCGAAACTCGCGGATGCTGTCTTCAGGGGGGCGGCGGCTGCCGTCCGTCGGATCGGTGTAATTCGCCGTCGAGAGGCGGCAGGTGTCGACGAGCAGTTTCTCGCCGTTCGCCGTGTGAGCCAGGATGCGCATGCGGTCGGGGGCGAGGTAGGAGGCGATGTCGACCTCCATTTTCAAGCTGCGAGAGCCGCTGGCCTTCGTCGCCTGCAGGTCGAAGCTGGAGTTGTAGACGTTGTTGAGCTCGATGCCGTGGCGGCAATCGGCCGGCACGGTCTTCGGCATGGCCGGGAGCTTCGGCGCGACGCCGCCGCCAAAGCCGCCGAAACCGCCGGAACCACCGGAGCACGACGTGTCGACGTTGGCCAGCACGTCGTCCGAGGGCTCGTCTAGAGGCAGATCCTCCTCCGCTTCCTGTTGGCCAAGGTCCGTTTCCGGATCGCGCTCCTCGCCGGCGTTGGCCTGGACCTCGTCGTCGGATTTGTTTTTCACGGGCTTTTTAGCCTGGGGCTTTTCTGAGGCGCCGGACTTTTTGCCGCCGCCGCCACCGAATCCACTGCTGTCGGAACAGGCCCCGAGGCCCAAGGCCATGGCCGAGACGACGAAAAGAGTCGCGATTCGCATGCGTTCCTCCAGGGGTTTCCTCAATATGATGCACGCGGGGTGCCACTGGCGATGGTCCTGCCATCAAGGACTTGCCACGCCGTCCCATGGCGAAGGACGCGACCGTGCCCGTTAACCCGCGCCGCGGGAATTCGCCAACCCTCCGATTCCCCTGGGAATTGGCCTTTGCGTCGGACCGGCATGACGTCAAATGCGTCACCGTACTCCAGATTGTGCCTCAAAAGCTCGTTTTCACTGGAAAATCGCGACTTGACTGGGCGCCGGGCCCGCGCCGGGGTATCCCCAAATTTGGCTGGATCACCCCTAACTGAAGGAATGCGCCATGAAACACTTTTCCCTTCGCATCGCCGCCGCCGCCGCGCTGCTGTTCGCGACGAACGCGCTCGCCATCGACCCCGAAGTGCTGCGGCAGGTCACCGAAGCCGACAACGTGCTCGCGACGGGCGACACCGTCCAAGCGGAAAGCCTTTATACCAACGCCAAAGGCACCGCTGCCGACAAGCAGGACTGGGACGGCATGCTGACGCTGTCCAACCGCTTCCTGAACATCGCCAGCGAGTACCACGGCATGGACTGCTATTTGATCGCGAATCAGATCGCTTATCACCACGTCGAGCTCGCGCCGACCGACGGTGATCCCGACGCCGCGTGCTCCGAAGCCGTCAACGAGCTGCGCCGCATTTCGATGACCTGGGAGCTCGACCTGAGCACGATCGCGATGAGTGCCGACACCATGGCAGCGATGCAAAGAATGGCCGACGACGCGTTCAACAACGCGGACATCGACGAGCGCAACAACTGCAATTGATGGGGCATCGTCAGTTGCATCCTGAGCCGCCAAGGCGAAGGATCTCGGAGGCTAATCCCGGATCCGCGTCGCGATCATGTCCCAGTTGCCGAGCGTCTTGAACGCCGTCAGCTTCTTTTCTTCGTTCGTATTTTCGAAGAAGAGCCGGAAGGCCATCATGTGCTCGCCTTCCGAGAAGCGCGTCATGTCGAAGTAAAGAGCCATGTTCACGTTGCTTTGCCCGAGCTCCGACGGGTGGTCGAGGTTGCGGTCCTTGATCGCCGCGCCCGCCACTTCCTCGCGGTAAAGCATCGGCAAGGCTCCCGCCGCACGCATTTCCTTCGAGGGGCTGATCTCCATGTAGAGCATGCGGTCGGCGCCCGACGCCGTGATCCAGTAGAGATTTTCCACGGTGGGCTTGCCCGACAGGAAGTCCAGCAGCCCGGACTTTTTGTACGGGGGCATGTTGGTGTCGATCTTGAAGTCGCGGGGATTTTCCTTCATCGCCATGCCGTAATAGAAGCCGGAGCCGGTGTTGAGGCTCTTCTTCCCGTC
>JAYVBB010000187.1:0-8682 GCA_043750715.1 Pseudomonadota bacterium
GTGATCGACGAGGACCAGCTCGGGGAGGCCGAGCAGCACTTCGTGAGCTTCAAGGTGTCCCCGGACGCCGCGGTCTTCGATGCCGCCCCGCAGGAGAGAAAGCCCAAGGCTGAGCCCAAATCCCCGGCCGGCCGCAGCCGCTTCATCGACGTCCGCACCGAGGTGTTCGGCCGCAACAAGCTGGGCTGGACGAGCGTCACGATGATGCTCATCGCAGCGAGCGTTCTGCTGACGATCCTTTCGGGCACGCCGCGCGGCATGGAGCTGAAGCGCCTCTTCTACTTCTCGGAATACCTCGGGATCGACTTCCCCGAGATCCGCGACGGCCAGGTCTGGCGCCTGGTGACGCCGATCTTCCTGCACTCGGGCTTCATCCATCTTCTGTTCAACATGCTGTGGGTGCATCAGCTCGGCGGCGCGATCGAGGCCAATGAAGGCAAGGTCTATCTGCTCGGCTTCACCGTCGTGTTCGCGGCCCTCGTCGACACCGCCCAGTACGTCGTGTCGGGACCGGCGTTCCTCGGCTTCTCCGGCGTGACCTATGCTTATCTGGGCTACGTCTGGATGATGAGCCGGTATCAACCAGCGAGCCGCTATTTCATCGCGCGCGATACCGTCATCATGATGGTGATTTGGATTGGTGTCTGCTACACGGGGCTGCTCGGGCCCATCGCGAACACGCAGCACGTCGTCGGCTTTCTTGCCGGGACGGCTTTCGGCTTCCTGCGCTCGGGCTTCGGTCTGACGGTCCTCCGGCGTCGCCGTTACAAAAACCGAAATCTCTGACGTATTGCGTCGTTCGTTACTCGTAGTCCATCGGCTTTTCCGAGAGCAGCCAGGACGGAACGTACTTGGAGTAAAGCTTCCAGGCGCGGAAGTGGGCCAGATCGGGATCGGTAGACATCATTTTGACGTACCGCTTCATCGCGGCTGAGTCGTCATTGACCCTCGTCCGGAGTCCGAGCAAGGTGCCGCGGTAATTGTTGTCGTCGGCGCGACCGGACAGCGACCATGCACAAAGAACGTTATATGCGGCGTCACCGGCCAATTGCGGCAAAACGTCCGCAGCCGCGGTGAAGGAGCGGATCGACTCCAGCTCCTTGCCGGTGTGGAGCTCCGTCAGGCCGATTTGAAAGAGGCGATCACCTTCACGCGAACCTTTAGCGGGAGGCACTGAAGTGAGCAGGGCGTGTGCTGCCTTATAGTCCTTCTTTGCGACGAGCTTCTCCGCGTTCTGGACCGCCAGCTCGAATTTTTTCGCGGCCTTCGGATTCGTTTCGGCATAGATCTCGTATTGATAGACGGCGTGTTCGGCCGAATCGATTTTGCCCTGCCAGAGCGTGCAGTGATTCTCTTTGCAGAAAGGTTCGGCGTCGGTCGCGACGCAGTCGCAAAGGTCGTCGGCGCTTTTCCCGAGGAGCGAATGCGCCAGCGAGTCGAGGCGTTTCAGCTCGGACGCCTTCAGAGACCCTTTGGGGTAGGCGCCCGTGACCGAGCCGCAGCAGCTGTAAAATCCGACGTAGACCGCGCAATCGGAGTGGCGTTGGCAGGTGTGTTTGGCCGCAGCCGTCGCCAGGACTTCCTTGATCTCGTCGATCGGCGTCGCTTTGGCGGCGGCGGGCGAAGCCAAGGCGTTAATTGCCACGAATACGATTGGGAAAAATCTCATGATGGCCTTCGGCATAATCAATTTTAATTGATTGGCTGGCCAAGTCTAACATTTTACAGCCCACCAGCAGTATAAGGCCCGCAGATCCGCATCCCGGTCGTTTCCGGGCCCTGCTTTTCCCACTCAAAGGAACCCTTCCATGACTCTCCAACGTATCGCCTCGTGGCTCCTCCCCGCCGTTCTCGGCACGGGTCTGGTCGCCTCGGGATGCTCGCGCAGCCGCTCGAGCGAGGGCAGCAAACTGGCTGGCGAAGCCACCTTCGACGCCGTTCCCGCTGACCAAACCACCATTGAGGCCCAGCTGAAGCGCTTCAAGGGTCAAACCCAATTCCTCACCGCCAACCAGCGTTGGTGGGGCGGCCGCGGTCTCCCTGAAGCCGCGCGCGCCAGCTCGGCCGACGCCCCCGGCGGCAGCGCCCGCGCCGTCCAGGAGTCCGACATCTTCAAAGTCGGCAAAGAAGGCTCCAAGCTTCTTTACCTCCTGAACAACTACCGCGGCCTGCAAGTCGTCTCGTTCGAAAAAGGCAACGACCAGCCCGAGCTCCTCGGCCGCGTCGAAGCCACCGGCAACTGGCCGGACTCGATGTACTTCGACCAAGCGAACGACCGCCTCGTCGTTCTGGAAAACAACTACCAAGCCGACGAATCCGACTACTACGACTACAGCGACCTGCAAAGCCGCCTGGTCGTTTACGACGTGAAAGACGCCAAGGCCCCGAAGATCGCGCAAGTGATCAACCTCCAAGGCCAGCTCTCCGAGTCCCGCATGGTCGGCAACATCCTCTACGTCGCCACCAGCGTCCGTCCAAGCTACTACCAACGCCAACAAAACGAAAACGGCAACGGCTACGTCTACTCCTTCAGCACCGCCACCGCCGAGCTCGCCCAGGTCAACCAGGTCGCTCTCAGCGCCCCGGTCGCCTACGGCGAAAACATGAACGTCGTCGAAGTGAAAAAAGGCGACACGTTCCAGTACTACCTCATCGCCGTGCTTTCGAAAGAAGGCTGGGGCTGGTGGGACCGTCAAAGCCTAGTCGAAGTCGTCGACATCTCGAGCGCCGAAGGCACGATCAAACCCCTGATGGTCGTCTCGGCCAAGGGTGCCGTCCGCGAGCGCAGCCAGACCTCGGTCAAGAACGACACGCTGATCGTCGCGAGCAACTACTTCTCCACCGCTGATTCCCGCATTCAGCGCGTCGCCGTCGAGACGTTCAACTTCCCGACCGCCCAAAGCGAAATCCTCGACGCCACCGAAGCCCAGTTCCGTAAACTGTGGATCGAGCGCGAGCTGACGAAGAAACAACACGCCCTGGAAGCCCAAGGCGTTGCCGGCGACGCGCTGCAAGACGCGCTCGACGCCGCCCGCCTCGAAATCTCGGCCGACGCCGAGAACGGCCTCAAAGGCCGCTTCGTGAAACAGGACGGCACCAACGGCGCCGTCGCCATCACGAAGCCGCTCTCCGACTCGGTCGTCACGGTCGGCAACACCCAAGGCCTCTCGGCGAGCCTCCAGGACGTCCGCTTCCACAACGGCCTGCTCTATGTCTACTGGGTCCCCGCGAACAACGTCGACCCGCTCGACCTCTTCGACGTCTCGGCCCCTGAAGCCGGCGTCAAGCACCTCGCCCACCTGGAATTCGACGGCTGGATCCAACGCGCCATTCCGGTCACCTACGCCGGCAAAGACTACGTCCTCGGCCTCGGCTGGATCATCCCGTCGGTCGACAACGAGCACCAACGCCGCTACCCGCAAGCGATGCTGTTCGAGATCAAACGCTTCGACTCCGGCGCCGTCCGCGCCAACGTCATCACGCAGAAAAACCTCGGCACGAGCAACACCTGGGCGAATTTCAACGCCGAAGACAAGATGATCGAAACCCGCTTCAGCACCGAAGCGACCGGCGTCGTCATGTACACCTTCAGCAGCTGGGACCAGAACACCTACACGCAAGGCGGCAAGCTGATCGGCTTCGACCTCGCCAAAGCGGAAACCGACCCGGACAACGTCTTCGCCGAAGGCGGCGTCCTCTCGGGTGAAGACAGCTGGCTCCGCCGCGTGTTCACCAATACGGAAATCGACCGAGTCAACACCTTCTCCGACCAGGCCCTCGCGACGTACAACGTCTCGTCCGGCATCGGCGCCGCCGCCCAGATCGTGGAAGCGACCAACGTCCTCGAGCTCGCCCGCAATGTCCGCGGCTATGAGTCGCTGACCCAAGGCAACGCCACCAAAGGCGTGCAGATCGTGTCCGACTACTCCTGGTCCTACGACGGCACCGCGACGACCGAGCTCCGCCTCGTCGCGACGGCTGACGCCGAGAAAGCGCAAACGCTCTCGATCGTCACGCTCCCCGGCTCGTTCCTGAGCTCGGTGAAAACCGACGCCGCGACGCTGCTCGTCCTCACCTCCGACACCAAACGCGTCGAAGTCTCCGGCAGCTTCCAGTACAAGACCACGTACCAAGTCTCCCGCGTCATGCTCGACGCCGGCACGCTGAAAATGGCTGGCCAAGCCAACCTCGAAAACGCGCCAAACCTTTCGGACTCCCGCCTCGGTTACCAGCAGCAACTGCTGAAACTGGCCGACGGCAAAGTTCTCGTCGCAATTGGCGGCCAGATCGCCCAAGTCCAACTAACGGACGGCGGCCTCGCGGCCACGGCCCTGACGCTCAATGCCTGCACCGTCGCTCAAGACTCCTACGCCGAGCTGAAGCTCCTCGAAGGCAAGCTGTACCTCACCTACGCCGAATCCGTCGCCGACGCTGCCCACGCCCGTCTGACCTACAACAAGAACTTCGCCGCCCCCATCGCCCTCGTCGGCGAGACCCTTGAGTGCGCCCCGGCGATCAACATCCCCGGTACGCTCGTCATGGCGACCGAAGGCAAGCTGATCACCAGCGACACCCGCCTGATCGACATCGTGCAACGCGGCGAAGGCGAGAACGTCTACTTCGACACGACGACCGAAGCGTCCCTCGACTCCCTGAAACTCGACGGCCCGACCGCGACGCTCAAAGATCTCTACGATCCGAAAGACGTCAACGTCGGCTCGATGAAGATCGTCGACGACAGCCTCGTCTTCGTCGAATCGACCGCCAAGAACAACGTCTGGTTCAACCGCTTCGAAGGCCGCGGCAGCTTCTTCCCGGGCTCCTCGTCCTCGACGGAAAACCGCCTCGCCATCCTGAGCCTCGACGACGACCTCGGCTTCACGAAAGAAGCCTTCGTCCTCAGCCTCACGGGCAACACCGCCGCCAGCCTGCAAGCGGTCTTCCCGGGCCTCGACGCCGCTGACGCGCACCTCGCCGTCATCGCCCAAGGCCAACGCCTGAGCGTCCTCTCCTTCGGCGGCGAAGGCCGTCCGCAAGCGAAGAAACTCGCGAAAGTGAAAGCCGACGGCACCACCACCGAGCCGGCCGAGTCGGTCAACGTCTCGAGCTACTGGTACTGGTACGACGGCAGCCTGAACCTGACGACCCAGACGCGCACGCTCGAGATCCCGCAAGGTCTCTTCGGCGTCACACAGCTGGTCATCCAGTAACTAGGTAGCCGGGTAGCCGGGGTCAGGCACGTGCCTGACCCCGTCCGACCTGAGGCCGGTTACGAGTCCAAGACCGAACCAGTCCCCGAGCCGGGTAACCGTCTCGGGGACTACTTTTTCCAGGTCCTGGCCGCTTGCCTTCGCCGCTGCGGCGCAGGCGTCGAAGAAGGTCGCGCCGCTTCGCAGAGCTTGCAGGGCGACGGCTTCGACCTGGCTCACTTCGCGGTGCTCCACTTCGCCGTCATCCCGGTATACGAGATAGTGCGTCGCGCGTGCATCGGGGAGCTCGGGCGCCTCGTCCTTCGCGACGGCTGAGAGGACGGTATGCACGGCCGAGCCGGCCTCGACCAACGCCAGAACGTCGGTGAACTCGAACCGCACGTTCGGCCAATCCGACTCGGACACTTCCGTCAGAACTCCGGGGGATAGCGGAGCCGGGCCGTCTTCGCGGTCGAACAGGTCTTCCCTCGCCCACTCCAACGCGGCAATGTCCGCGAGAACGGCATTCGACGCGCGGCAAGCGGTCGGAAGCTTCGCCGTGCGGAGATAGGTGGCGAGGTGTTTCCCCGCATATTTGATCGACACTTCCCGGGACGGCTCGACGGCGATGTAGGAGCGGATCACCTGATCGATGATGCCGCGGCCGAGCACGTACGTCAGCGACGGGTACGTCTCGCGGACGGCATCGCAAATCCTGAGATGGTAAGCGTCGGCGTAGACGTTGATTCCGACGAGCGACTTGGCAGGAAGATCCGGCTCGAACGCCAGAAGCCCGTCGTCCCCGTCTTCGATGGATTTCTGGCCGGTGGCCATGCTCCAAAAGTGGTCCTGCGTCGCTTCCCAGCTCGGCTGTCCGGAGAGGCGCGTGGTGCCTCCGGCGCCCGGGACGGTCACTTCTCCGGCCTTCTTGGCGACGCCCCGGGCATGCGCGGCGCGCGCTTTCTCGAGCTCTGCGTAAACGACCGGGAACTCGGGAACGTCGCCGTCCCACTCGACCATCGTCGCGGCGCGGCCGAAGCGGCGGGCGGTCTCTTCGTAGAGGGCCAGCACGCCGTCCGGAATCACGGCGTCGTGCGTATCGATGCGGATCTCGGGAGTCACGGAATGGCCGGCGAGATGAAAGTAAGCCAGCCATTCTTCCTTGAGGTGACCGAGATAGGCCGCGGGATCCATCCCCAGGTTCTGCTGGTTGACGTAGAGATTGTTGACGTCGAGCAGAATGCCCGAGCCGGCCCGGCGGCACAACTCAGCGAGAAACTCGGCTTCCGACATCTCGCTCGAAGCGAAGGACACGTAGGCCGACGGATTTTCGAGATAAAGGCGACGCCCGAGGACGGTTTGGACCTCGTCGACGCGGCGGGCGACGTGGGCCAGCACTTCTTCGGTGTAAGCCACGGGCAGGAGGTCATGCGAATTGACCCCGCGGTGGCTGGTCCAGCAGAGATGGTCGGTGACGAAGCGGGGCTCCGTTTCGTCGGCGAGCTGCTTCAGCTTCGTCAGATAGCGGCAGTTCAGCGGCCCTGTCCCGGCGATCGACAGGCCGACGCCATGCATGACGATCGGGTAGTGGGCGCGCACCAAGTCGAGGTTGGCGCGCGGGCGGCCGCCAATGCCGAGATAATTCTCGGACACGATCTCGAACCAGTCGACCTTGGGTCGCTGGTCCAGGATGTAGCGGTAGTGGGCGGGTCTCAGACCCAGCCCGAAGCCCAGGCTCACGGGTTCCTCGTTCTCATCTTTTGCGCAAAAAAATATCTCTGGCCACGAAACAACGTTTCGTGGCCAGAGATTATCCTGAGCGCAGCGAAGGATCTAGTCGATTAGGCGAGATCCTTCGAGCTGCGCTCTCAGGATAACTTTCAGCAAAGCTGAAAGTTACTTGGCGGCCGGCTCGGTGGACCAGGTGCCTTTGGCGTCTTTTTCGCAGTGCTCTTTGCTCATGCCTTTGCAGGCTTGTTTGCCTTTGCACTCGTTTTTCGCGCCGTCGACGGAGGCTTTGCACTCGTTCGAAACGCAGTGGCCGACGTCAGCGGCGGCTTTGGTGTCTTTTTTCGCGTCTTTTTTCGCGCCTTTTTTCGCGTCCTTGGCGAGGGCGGGGGCAGCGAGGACGAGACCGGCGACCAGGGTACCAAACATCGTGCTTTTCATAGTCACTCCTTGGGAACTTCAAACTTACCAATCCGTCGATCCACAACGGACCGGGGACTTAGAACTACATGAGCAAAGCAATAGCGATACTCTGCGAAAAGTCTTTTCGATTGTCAAACTGAATGGCCGAAATGAGAAAGCCTGCGTCTTTTTCGAGCAGTTCCGGCCAACCCCGCGGGACCCCTGCTTTCAGGGCTTTCGCCACTAAACAATCTTTATTTATTTCTTACCCTGCCGCGTTGGCATAGTGATTTTCCAGGCATTTGCGCGCTTTGCGAGCTTCGTTAAAATCCCCGTCGAAAAACACCGATATAGAGGAAAAGGCCAAAAACCAGGTCTTTTTTTGTTATAACGGAGACGGACGTTCGTCCCCCAGGATCCCGAACCCAATGGCCACCTCTCGGAAAACTCGCCGCGGCACGCGGGCGGATCGCCTGCTCGAACGCGCCATTTCCTTGATCAGGAAGGTGGAGCGGGATCACGAGGTCGACTTCGGGATCAGCTACGTGCAGATCGGCTCAAAGCAGGAAGCGAGCTACATGTTCTGGTCGTCAGGCGGCGTCATCTTCCTCGGAGACGACCTGAAAGGCCGCCAGTTCAAGGAATTCCTCTTCCACGAGCTGGGCCACGCGCTGTCGACGGAATACGACCTCGCGGACTTCAAACGCCACTTCACCAAACGCAAGAGTCACGGCCCGCAGGTGAACTACAACATGGACACCGAGCGCTTCCGCCGCCGCCCCCGGGTAGCGGGCTTCCCCTCCGGCTACGCCCAGATCGACTGGGAAGAGGATTTCGCCGAGACGTTTTCCTGCTACCTGGTCAACGGCGGCAAGCTCCGCGGCAAAGTGCTCTACGGAAACGAAGAGATTTCGCTCACCGAAGACCCGAAGCTCAGGAAGAAGCTGCTCGTCATCCGCGAAGTGCTGGAGTTCTGCCGCGTCGTCGAGCAGGTGCATCTCGAGACCGCAATCTAGCGACTATTGAATCCATGCTTTGTCGAGCTTGACGTAGAACGCGTCGTCGCCGTAGACGTCGTCGCTCCCCGGCGATTCCTTGACGAGCTTGAAGCGCACTTCCAGCGTCACCAGCCGGGGCGATTCCTCGACGACTTTGGCGGAGGCGTGCATGAGGACGTCGTCCTGGCTCAGCGATTCGAGGGCCAGCACTTCCGTTCCGACCTTGGCGCGGGCGGGAACCCAGCCTTTCGGATCCTTGGCCTTGCCGTCGATGTGGAAATTGTCGTGGCTGACGTCGCCGCAAAGAAAGAGGTCCAGGAACTCGACGGCGCGCCCTTGCTTGACGTAGCGGAGGTAGCCCACCG
>JAYVBB010000188.1:0-2718 GCA_043750715.1 Pseudomonadota bacterium
TGCTGCTCGACGTCGGGTTGATGGCTGCCGTGTTCTTTCTGAACCGCCGCCAGCAAAGCCACATCGAGCTCGTGGAAGAGCTGACCGAAGAGCGGCGCCTTCTCTCGGAGCTCCGAACTTCCGTCCAGGAAGAGCTCGAGAACGCCCAGGGCAAGGCCCGCGAGACGTTGGACAAGGCGATGAAGCTCGCGACCGAGGCCGAACAGGAAGTGAAGTCGGGCGGCACCACCATCGCCACCGAACTCGAAGCCGTAATCGGCCAGCTCACTGGCCGTTTCGAAGAGCCGCTGAAAGAGCTGACGAAAAAGCAGAGCTACCTCGAATCACTCCTGAAGCGTGTCGAACAAGAAAAAGTCGTCCTGACCAAACTCATCAGTCGTGGCGAGAAGATCTGCAAGTTCTTCGACGAACGGGTCTCAGTGGAGCAGGTCCTCGACGAAATCGAAGACAAAAAGTACGCCGACGCCCGCTCGCTGCTGGCGCGCGGCAAGACCCCTTCGACGGTCGCGACTGAGCTAGGCATGACCGAGTCGGAAGTCCGCCTGGTCGCCGGCATGGGCCCGCGCTAAGCCGACTTGCGTTGCGCTAACGACAGCATCGCTATGACGACCAGCAGGAGCGGCATGCCCAAGCCCGCCTCGGACGCCGGTTTCGCCCGATGAATCGACGCCTAGAAAACGTGAGGCACACTCCGGCCTGGGGGGCTCTCATGCGGCTTCACGCCGCAATACCTCCGTCCGCTTCGCAGCCTCTATTTCACCGGCTTTGCCGCCAAGGCGGCAGCGCCAGACGGATTGGCTTGGGTCACGTGGGGCGAGATCTGAGAAAGATGTGAGACCGACGTCGCGCCGCTCCCGACGATTTCCCGGAAAACAGGAAATTCTGTCAGAAATCGGGCGACCTGAGAGTGCTTCCAGTATTGGTTCGGGGTTAGCCCGATTCGCCGGGCGAGGTCAGCAGAGAAGAGCATCAAGTAGCCGCCGGCATTGCGGCGCTCCAGCTCGCCGACGAGGTCGACCGATTCCCCTTCTTTGCGGAAGGAGCCCTGAAGCTTCCTCCGACCCTGCTCTTCTTTGCGGAAGAGCGGCGTCTCGAATCAACCCGCCCGGCTGGCCGTGCGCCGCGCCTTAGCGAGGCGCTGCCCGCGCGCGGCTTTGGGCCTGCAGCGCCGTCGTAGCCCTGCAGAATCTTTTTCTCGAAGCGGATCTGGGCCACTTCCCTGCCTCCTTCGGCAGTGGAACTGCCGCCCGGCGCTGCCGCCTTGGCGGCAAAGCCGGTGAAATAGAGGCTGCGAAGCGGACGGATCTAGCGCGGCGCGAAGCGTCGTATGGGAATCGTCAGACGAGAGGGTGTCCGACGCTCCTAGAAAGCCACCGAGACGCCCGAAGCCAGCTTCGGGTAGGTCTTCTTCTTGCTGTCGGATTCGCCGCTCGTCGGAATCGTGTATTCGGCTTCCATCGTTTCGACGGAGCCGAGGATCTGGACGGTCCACCGGTAGTTCAAATCCCAGTCTAGCTGGGCCGCGACCGTCTTCGACGAGCTGTCGTAGGCGATCGGCCGCTTCTTGCCGCTCGTGTCGGTCAGGCTCCGCGCGATGGCCTGGAGACGCAACCGCATCCTGGGCGTCAGGGGCCCCTGCGCGAGCAGCTTTATCACTTTGAAATCGTGACTCAGGTAGTCGTCCAGCTCCACCGTGTCGTTCCCGAGGTAGAACGCGAGCTTGTAGTAGTTGTACTGAAACGCCATCCCCGATCGGGAGCTGCCGAACGACTGATCGTGGAAATAGTCTCCGCCGCGGATGGCCATGTTGCCTTCGCTGAACGCGGTCACGAGCGCGAAGTATCCGAAGTCGAAGCCGAACTCCACACCGCCTTTTTCCACGAGCCTGTCGTCGACCGAGTCCAGCTGGCCGATCGAATAGTTGTACTGCGATCCGATCAACGGCGCAGTCGGATCGACGAAGAACTCGAAGTGAACGTAGTCGGCCTTGAGGCCGTAAAAGATCTGCACCGTCGGCTCTTCGTGCAGGCCCCAGGCCAGCGGCGCGACGCCGGACCGCACGATCCTCTGGAATCCGAAGGGCCCGTCCGACAGCTCGTCCTGGACCAGCGGCAGGAAGTTCACCTGCCGCGCTCCGATGTTGGCGTAACGCGATCCGACGATCGCCCACGTGCCGAGGAACGTCCGGTTCGAGTAATACTGCGGCACCGCGTAAAATCCTTGCCGGTCCTCATACTCTTTGATCTTCGCGAAACCTTCTTTAAGGTGGTCGTGATAGCGCTTGATCGCAATGGGGTTGTCGTAGGTGACCTGAGGAATGATCGGAACCGGATCGCCCGCACCTGGCGTGACGTTGTCGGCGCACTTTTCGAAGGCGAGCGGGTGGCGCAGGCGATACGCCTGCTGCTTCAAGCCGCTGCCGTCGAAGGTAACGCCGGCGCCGGGCGGGACGGCCTTCACTCCCCAGATCTCGTCGCGTACGACCAAGTGGTCCCGGCCCGTCTGAGACAGCACCTGAATGTGCTCCGCGTTGTATTCAATCGGCCAACCTGTCGCGAGCGGCACGAGTTTGCCGTCCCGGTAGGTCTGGAACTCGAACAGGTCGGCGGTGGCGTCCTTAGTCGCTTCGAAGGCTTTGACCGGCAGGCCGGGCAGGGGATAGCTCGCGATGCCTACGACTTCGTAGCGGGGGATCCGGACGACCTTGCCGGTCATCGC
>JAYVBB010000189.1:0-2761 GCA_043750715.1 Pseudomonadota bacterium
CCGCCTTCGCTTGCTTCTCGATCCTCTGGCTTTACGGCATACTTTTGGCCTTCGTCGATGCGACGATCAGCGCCGTTCCCGAGCTCTGGGTGCAGGTGCTGTCGCGCGCTCACATGGGACGCTCGGTCGCGGCCGGGGTCATTCTCCTGGTCATGGGCCTGGCGGTGCTCGTGCCGCTCCTCGGCCTGCTGTCGATTCCCTTCCAGAACCTGGCGTCGGTCGCCTCGATGCCGCTCCGTCGCGCGCGCCGCGGCCTGTTCACGTTCAACGACAAGGCGCTGAGCCCGTCGGCCGTGATCAGCCAGTTCCTCAAAGAGATCCCGATCCTCGCCGACCTCGGCGAAGTCGAGCTGCAGAACTTGACCCAGGTGCTGAAATACCGCCGGTTCGGCGCGGGCCAGAACATCATCTCCAAAGGCGACGACGGCCTCGAGTTCTACATTCTGGCCGACGGCCAGGCGCAGGTCATTCTCGGCGGCGCCGAGGACCCCGAAGAGGTGGTCGACGTGTTGAACCCGGGCGACTCCTTCGGCGAGATCGCCTTGATCGAAAGCGTCAAACGCACGGCCACGATCCGCGCCCGGAGCGTCTGCTCGACTTTCGTCCTCCAGCGCCATGCCTTCGACCGCCTATTCCCGGACGGCTCGGAAGCGCGCCAACGGCTGACGACGATGATCCGGCAGGTGAAGCTCGTCCTCGAATCGCAGGCCCTCTCGCACCTGGCCCCGCGCCAGATCAAGGAGCTGCTGAAGCACTGCCGCCCCGTGACGTTCCCGAGCGGCGACTTCCTGATCAAGGAAAATACCGTCGGAGAGCAGGCTTTCCTGATCTCGTCCGGCGAGGTCCAGGTCGTGAAGGAGCAGGGCTCGCAGGAAATCGCCCGCCTCGGCCGCGGCGAGCTGGTCGGCGCCATTTCGCTCATCAAGGACATCAAGCGCACGGCCTCCGTGCGGGCCACCAGCACCGTGACCTGCCTCGCGATCGACAAGGCCACCTTCCTGCGCATGTGCATGTCGAACATGTTCGTGGCGCTGCTCGTCTCGGACCTTGCCGACAAACAGATCGCCGAAGCCAAAGCCAGCTGACCCGAGAGTTCCTGCGTGCTCGTTTCCAAACTCGTACCGCTCGTCGTCATGGGAGGCATCGGCATCCACTCCGGTGGCGCCGTGAAAGACCGCCTCTCGGGAGCATTGGGCGTCGCCGACAAGGTCGTGACGCGGCAACGGATGACGGCGATCATTGAAGCAGCGACGCTCCAGCTCGCCTCCGGCGAAGAGGTCAACGTCAGCTCGCCCGGCGCCTTCAAACTGTTCGTGAAGAGGGCCGTGCGTATCAAAGGCAGCGCCAAAGGCGACGCCTCGCTCGACCAATGGGGCACAGCTCTCAAGTGCGAGATGAAGGGCAACACCCTGGCGCTCGTTTCGGCCGGACCCGACAAGAAGTTCGGCTCCAAGGATGACATCAAGGCCCAAGGCGACATCGCCGATTTCTAAGGAGATCCCGCGCCTTTAAACCTTGTGGCGTTGGCCCCGCCTCGGTGCTAAGCTGCCGACCTCTAAGGCGCTAAAAGGGCTAGCACATTTTGATCATCGGCATCCCGAAGGAAATCCACAAGGGCGAGAATCGCGTCGCCGTCTCTCCCGAGGCGACGAAGAAATTGATCAAGCTCGGCTTCCAGGTCGCCGTCGAGGCGACGGCCGGCAACAACGCGCACTTTTCGGATGCCGACTACGAAGCCGCCGGCGCGACGATAGTCAAAGACACGCGCACCCTCTGGGCGACCTCCGACATGATGCTGAAGGTCCAGCCGCCGGAAGCCCATCCGAGGCTCGGGACGCACGAGGCCGAGCTCCTGAAGAGCGGTGGCCACCTCATCGGCTTCATCTGGCCGGCGCGGAGCCAGGAGCTTCTGACCAAGCTCGCCAGCCGGAAAGCCACCGTGCTCGCGATGGACTGCGTGCCGCGCATCTCGCGCGCGCAAAAACTCGACGCTCTGTCGTCCATGGCCAACATCGCCGGGTACCGCGCCGTCATCGAGGCCGCGCAGCACTTCGGCAGCTTCTTCACGGGCCAGATCACCGCCGCCGGAAAAGTGCCACCGGCGAAGGTCATGGTCATCGGCGCCGGCGTCGCCGGTCTCGCCGCGATCGGCACTGCCCGCGGTCTCGGCGCCGTCGTCCGCGCCTTCGACACGCGCCTGGAAGTGAAAGAGCAAGTGAAGAGCATGGGCGCCGAGTTCCTCGAGCTGAACTTCAAGGAAGACGGCGCGGGAGAGGGCGGCTACGCGAAAGTGATGAGCGAGGCCTTCATCAAGGCCGAGATGGAGCTCTTCGCCAAGCAGGCGAAGGAGGTCGACATCATCGTCACGACGGCGTTGATCCCGGGAAAGCGCGCGCCGACGCTGATCACGGCCGACATGGTCAAATCCATGAAGGAAGGCTCGGTCATCGTCGACCTTGCCGCCGAACAGGGCGGCAACTGCGAGCTGACGGTGCCGGAGCAGGTCGTGAAGCAGTTCGGCGTCACGATCATCGGTTATTCGGATCTACCGAGCCGGCTGCCGACCCAGGCGAGCACGCTCTACGGTAACAACATCGTCAATCTGCTCTCCGACATGTGCAAAGGCGGCACCTACAAGGTCGACACGCAGGACGAAGTCGTCCGCGGATCCCTGATCCTCGACGCCGGCACGCTGACGTGGCCGCCGCCGCGTCCGAAGCAGACCGAAGCGCCGAAGCCGAAGGCCGACGTCGCCAAGGCG
>JAYVBB010000190.1:0-5554 GCA_043750715.1 Pseudomonadota bacterium
CTGAGCTCGCTGTTCGGCAAGAAAGAGGCGGCCCCGGCGCAGAACGCTGCTGCCCAAGGCAACGTCCGCTACGGCCTGATCGTCCAGGACATCAAGGTCGACAAGAACGCGCCGAAGCGGGCGTCCCTCAACGACTCGACCGACGAGCTGCAATACGCCGGTCACGCCGAAGTCCAGTGGACCATCGGACCGATGACGGAAGAGCAAGGCCGCAAAGTCTACACGGAAGAATCGACGAAGGCCGACGGCCACCCGACCATCGGCGGCATCCGCCTCCCGAGCCCGAACTTCAGCGGCGCCGTGACGCCGGAGAACTTCGACAACCTAGCGAAGGTCGACCAGGCGAACAAGCCCCTGATGCGCTTCGACCTGACGCAGGAAGACGGCTACTACAACATGGCCTACCGCACCGAGCTTTCGGGCAAGCGGATCAACGTCGAGCACTCCTTCACCGCTCCGGTCGCAGGCACGGTAGCCCTCGGCCGCCGCTTCAACGACAACTGGGACGTCATCCAGACGTCGGCCTACAACGTCCTCTACGACAAGCGTCTGCCGCTCCTCAGCGTGCACTACATGAACATCGAGCAGCGCTACAAGAGCGACCTGTCCTACAACATCAAGGGTCACGTCGTGGGCTTGAGCGGGCGGGGCGAGGCCAAGGGCCCGATCGAGAAGGAAACGGAACGTCCGGAAGCCTACTCGGTCAACTACACGCGAGACCTGTAAATCCGGACGGACTTGGGTTAGACTCCGTCCCCCATGCTCCGCATCGAGAATCTCAAAAAATCGTTCGGTAACAAGCTCCTGTTCGAAGGAGCTTGTTATCATTTTCCCGAGGGCGAGCGGATCGCGCTGGTGGGGGCGAACGGCGCGGGCAAAACCTCGCTTTTGAACCTGCTCTCCGGGGTCGATCAGCCCGACGACGGCCAGATCCTGAAGCCCAGCAAGACCCGGGTCGGTTACCTGCCGCAAAAGCCGAACCCGCATCCCCGGCCCACTATCCTCACGGAAGGCATGGCCGGCGCCACCGAAACGATGGAGCTGAAGGAGCGGATGGACGAGGCGATGGCGAAGAACTCCGCCGACGCTTACGAGAAGGCCGAGGCCGCGTTTCGCCTCTCCGGCGGCTACAGCCTCGAATCGAAAGCGACCTCGATCCTGACCGGCCTCGGCTTCAAGCAGCAGGACCTGGGGCGCTCGCCCACCGAGCTTTCCGGCGGCTGGCGCATGCGCCTCGAGCTGGCGCGGCTGTTTCTACGCGAGCCGGACTTCCTGATCCTCGACGAACCGACGAACCACTTGGACTTGCCGAGCCTCGTCTGGGTGGAAAGCTACCTCGCGGCGTTCCGCGGCACGCTGCTGTTCGTCTCGCACGACAAAGCCCTGCTCAATCGCCTCGCGACGATCACGCTGCACCTGCACGCCGGGCGGCTGACGCCTTACCGAGGCAACTTCGACGCCTTCCTCGTCTCCCGCGAGGAGAGGATGGAGCAGGAGCAGGCCGAACGCGACCAGCTCCGCCGGCGCCGGGAGCAGATGGAACGCTTCGTCGAGCGCTTTGGCGCGAAGGCCAGCAAAGCGACGCAGGCCCAGTCCCGCATGAAAATGATCGCCCGCATCCGCGACGTCGAGGACAATCTCAGCCCGGAAGACATGGAAGCTTCGGTGTTCATCCAGATTCCCGAGCCGCCGAAAGTTCCGCGCGTCGTCTACCAGGTCGAGAAAGGCGCCATCGGCTACTCGTCTGCCTTGGCGAGCGGCATCGACCTCCTGATCGAAAAGGGTGCCAAGATCGCCGTGATCGGTGCCAACGGCATCGGAAAATCGACGCTGCTCCGAACGATAGACCAGAGGATTCCGTCGCTCGCAGGCGCCTGGACGCCGGGAGCCGGCGTCGGCATCGCCTACTTCGCGCAGGACCAGAACGAGACCCTGAATCCGAACGACGGCGTCCTGACTAACCTTATGCGTTCCGCCGAAATTTCGGAAAAGGCGGCGCGAAGCATGCTCGGCGGCTTCCTCTTCCGGGGCGACGACGTCTTCAAGAAGACTTCCGTGCTGTCCGGGGGTGAGCTGAGCCGTCTCGGCCTCGCCTGCGCTTTGGCCAAGCGTGCGGGCTTTCTCCTCCTCGACGAACCGACCAACCACTTGGACATGGCGAGCGTCGAGACACTCGGGGCGAGCATCGACGCCTATGAAGGGACGATTCTTTTCGTGAGCCACGACCGGACGTTCATAGACGAGGTCGCAACGCATATCTTCGCCATGCTGCCCGACGGCCGCTCGATGCTCTTTCCCGGCAAGCTCGCCGACTATGCGCGGCTGGCAGCCGTGGCGGGCTTTCCGAACGTGCTCGCGACCGATGATCCTAAGAAAACTGAGGCCAAAGCCGAAGGCGGGGCAGCGAAGACGTCCGGGGGTTTGACGGAAGACCAGGTCCGCGACATGAAACGCGCAAGGCAAAAGCTCGGCAACCGGATCACCACGCTCGACGGCATCATGGCGACCAGACGCAAAGCGCTCGCCCTGATCTCGGAGCAGATGGTGGCCTGCGGCGCCGCCGACTTCGCCAAAGCGCGGCAACTCCACGACGCGCAGGAAAAAGATCAGGCTGCCCTCGATGAAGCAGAGAACGAGTGGCTCGAAGCCTCCGACGAGCTCGAACGCATTGTTTCGAAGCTCACGGAAATCGGTAGGGCCTAGACCTAGCTGCCGGGTCGCCTCGAAGGGGAGGCTGGCGTTCCGGCGACCGGCCGGCTACGTGCATACGCGGCAATAGCTAGCAAACCTCTCATGGTGAATTCGGTCATAGGCAGGTACGTGATTGCGATCGCGATGACGACGGCGTCGTAGTACGGCGTGCCGGGAAGGCGTGCGGCGTTCACCAGGAAAGACAGGAGCAGCGCCAGAACGTAGTGCACGCCATAGGCGAGCCAAAAGGTCCGGGAAATCGCCCGAGCTGCTTCGGTATATTCCCGAAAATGCGGATATTTACCCAGCTGTCCGCCCGGAATCGCTCCGCCTAAATCATCGCTTCGGGGTCCAGCCAGCGCGTAGCGCCCGGCATCACAACTAGGATCTCCTCGAACTTTGCTCCAAAGGCAGAGCCGCCGACGTGCGGCTCGATCGCCCAAAGCCCCGTCAGGTCGCCGGCAAAATCGCCGTTCAGCAGTTGGCCGAAGACGCCGCGGGAAAGGAAGTCCCAGTAGGCCTGCCAGCCGAAGTTGATCAGGTTGACCCCCGGCGCCTGCGAGGTCACTTTGTGGACGCGGTGGCCGAGAACCGAGAACGGGTATAGGGCATGGATGTTGTCGTAGCCTTCGGCGCGCAGGCGCGCGTCGATGTCTTTCCAGACGGCGCCGCCGCTCGTCGCCGCTTCGAACATTGCGGGCAGCGCGTCGCGCAGGCTCGTCAGGTGCTTCTTCGCCTTGGCGAGCTCGGCGTTTTCTCCGAGCGCCAGGGTGTAACCGATGTCGCAGGTGTAGCCTTTGACGATCGGCGCGACGTCGAGGATGAAGACTTCGCCTGGACGAACGACACGCTTGCTCGGTAGATAGTCGAAATAGGTCTTCACTCCCTTGAACCGGGTCCGGTCTCCGAACCAAACGAAGGATCGGTGGAAGAACGAACGGACGCCGTGATCCGCGAGGTACGTGTCGAGGAGATCAGCCGTCTGCCTCTCGCTCCAGCCTTCACGGACGAGCGAGGCGATTTCTTTCACGGCCTGGCGGGCGAGATTTTGCGCGACGAGATAGCCGTCGAGGGCTTCCGTCCGCGGCACGCGATTGGCCCCGCGCGAGATGAAGTTGAGGCCCGGGAGCGCTGCGACCTTCGAGGCAATGCCCATGACGCGGTTCATGCTTTGACCCCGTTTTTCGCTACGAATTCTTCGAGGAGCTTGTTGACGCGCGCGTGGTCCTGCCGGTGCAACCAATGGTTGCCGGGGAGGATCCGGACCGTCACGTGTTCCGCTTCTCTTTCCAGCTCGTCCCGGCGCGGCGCCATCAGGAACGCGTCGTTCGCCCCCCAGAGCGCCAGGACCGGGCATGCGAGGCGCTTGCTCGATCGTCGCAGGGCACGCGGAATCTCACGGACGAAGGCCCGGTACTGATTGAGGGGACCGAGCATGACGCCTTTGGCGTCGCCGATGTCGGGCTCGAGGTCGACGGGCAGGCCGCCGAGGGCATGCGCGAAACGTAGCAGCGGCGCCGAGGCAGTGCGCGCCAAGAGTTCGGGGAGGATCGGCACCTGCATCAAAAAGATGTACCAGGATTTCTTGAGCTGTGCCGGCTTAGTCAAACGGCGAGCCATCTGGCTGACCGTCAGGCCGTTGATCAGCACGACGCCTTTCGCGCGCGACTGCAAGAGCTCCGCCAGATGCCAGGCGTGAACGCAGCCGAGGTCATGGCCGACCGTGATGATCGGCCGATTGCCGCCGGGATCGACTTCTTTCAAAATCTCGAGCACGTCGAGCGCCACGGCATCCGGGGAATAGCGGCGGACCCGGTCGGATTTTTCCGACGGTCCGGCTCCCCGCACGAACGGGGCGACGACCGTGTAGCGGTCCTTCAGCGCGTCGATCTGAAAGCTCCAGCTCTGCGCGGCATCGGGGAAACCGTGAATCAGCAGGAGAATCGGCGTGGCGTCGCCCACCGTTTCCGGACCGGCTTCGAGCCAGGCCGAGGCGAGGCCTCTCGCGTCACGTTGTTTCAGCTGCGCATCCATGGCGTCGGCTCAGTGTTTGACCGATTTGATCCGAAGGGTCGGCGTGTCCGGCGCCGGAAACGGCGGCACTACCGCTCCGAGCACCTTGGCCTGCTCGTGATGGAGCTTACGCCAGCTCGGATTCAGGAGCCAGCTCACATACGGCGCCCCGATGAACATGCGGCGAACGAGCTCGGGCTTGGTCATTTTTTCGAAGAGCGGAATGCAGCTCGCGAGCGTGTCGAAGAAGGGGTGCGCCCCTTTGAATTTCTTGACGTCGAAGAACTTGTAGAGCTCGGTGATGACCCACGGCGCGCCGGCGATCTGCGCCAGCACGAAATCCGCTTTGCGGTGGATCCGCTCGGCGATGGTCGGTGGCTTCAGCTTCACGAGATTGAGCATCAAGAAAGCGTAGTTGGCGTGCCGGCTCTCCTCTTCGAGGTGGCGCCGGTGCAGTTGGAAATAGAGCGGATCGACCTCGCTTTTGTGGCGGAGAATCTGGTGGTAGATCGCGATCGACACTTCCTCGACCTGGGCCACGACCCACCAGAAGGCGTGGCCGCCGGTCTGGGCGTTGGCGGCGATCGATTTCTGAAAGACGGACCCGAAGGCTTTGGGCAAGAGCGAGTCAAGATCCCGCCGGTCGACGTTCACCGAGTTGCAGAACAGGTCGATGTAGCGCGAGAAGGCCCGCGAATGCTTCGCCTCTTCTTCGAAGAACAGCTCACCTAGCTCCACGAGTTCGGGATTGACCGGATATTCGTCGAGGAGCCTCGCCCAGCCGGCGCTCTTGAGGCGTGGCAGGGCGTCTTCCATCTCCGACACCGTCGAGTTGACGACGAGCCCCATG
>JAYVBB010000191.1:0-4837 GCA_043750715.1 Pseudomonadota bacterium
TGGGGGATCCAACGGTGGGCGGAGCCCCCTTGGTGTGGAGGGGTACCTAGGGGAACACTCATTGTTCCCCTAGGCGGGGTCCAGGGGCGGAGCCCTTGGAGCCTCGCGCAGCGATGCAGCCCTGCAGCTAAAAAGATGCGTCGAACGCGCTTCACTCTCCCGCGGCCGCCACCAACGGATCCACTAACGAGATCAATCCCTGCAACATCTCATCCTGCTGCTTCGCATTCGGCTGTGCAGGCGCGTCCAGGAACAACAACAGCTTCATATCCGGAGCCAACTTGTAACTTTCCGGCCGATGCGCCGCGGCCTTGATCAACTTGTCGATCTGCTCCTCAGCGAGCGGTGCGAACCGCACCTCGAACACGCCTTTACCCACAGTCAGCTTTTGAGCCCCGAGCTTCCGCAGCAACTGCTTCAGCCTCGCCACTTTGAACAACCGACTCAACTCACCCGGCAGCGGCCCGTACCGATCCGCAACGTCCTGCCTCAGAGACACCAAATCGTCTTCTCCATCAGCCGCGAACAAACTCTTATAAAGATGCAGCCTCTGCGTCTCCACCGGCACGTATTCCGTCGGAATCATCGCGGACACCGGAATCTTGATCTCGGTATCGACCCGCTCTTTCACAGGCTCGCCACGCAGCTCGTGGATCGCAGCCTCCAGCAACTCGGTGTAGAGCTCCAATCCAATCGCCGCCGCATGCCCCGACTGCTCGCCTCCGAGCAGGTTCCCTGCTCCCCTCAACTCGAGGTCGTGACTCGCAATCTGGAACCCGGCACCAAGCTCCTGATGCGCAGCCAGCACGTCCAGTCGCCGTTTTGCCTCGTCCGACAACCGCTCTTCGGCAGGAGTCAGAAAATAGGCGTACGCCTGAAGATTCGACCTCCCGACTCGTCCCCTCAGCTGATACAGCTGGGCCAATCCGAACCGGTCGGCCCGGTCGACGATCAACGTATTCACATTCGGCATGTCGATGCCCGACTCGATGATCGTCGTACACAGAAGCACCGAAAACTTCTGCTGCAGAAAGTCGACGATCACCTTTTCCAGCTGATGCTCCCGCATCTGCCCGTGACCCACTCGGACTTCCAACCCGGGTATGAGGCTCTTCAGGAAGTTCTGCATCTCGATGATGTCTTCGACCCGGTTGTGCACGAAGAAGACCTGGCCGCCCCGGCGGACTTCCTGCTCGATCGCTTCTTTGATCAACGTCTCGTCGAAGCGCGAAATGTACGTCTTCACCGACACCCGGTCCTGCGGAGGCGTCGCGATGATCGAGATGTCGCGGAGGCCCACCATCGACATGTGCAGCGTCCTTGGGATCGGCGTCGCCGTGAGCGTCAGGCAGTGCGCCCCCGCGCGGACTTCTTTCAGCTTCTCTTTGTGCGTCACTCCGAAGCGCTGCTCTTCGTCGACGACGAGCAGGCCCAGGCGTTTCGGCTTGATGTCTTTCGACAGGATCCGGTGCGTCCCGATCAGGACGTCGACCTGGCCGTTCTGCAGGCCCTCCGTCGCTTTGCGCGTATCCTCCGCCGACACGAAACGGTTCACCTGGGCGACGCGGACGCCGTGAAGCTCCAGACGGTCTTTGAAAGTCAGGTAGTGCTGGTAACAAAGCACGGTGGTCGGCACCAGGACCAGGACCTGGCTGCCTTCGAGTACGGTCCGCAGCGCCGCGCGCAGCGCCACCTCGGTTTTGCCGAAGCCGACGTCGCCGCAAACCAGCCGGTCCATCGGCTTTCCGGAACGGAGATCAGCGTCGACGTCGTGGATCGCCCGGGTCTGGTCTTCCGTTTCCTCGTATTTGAAAGCCGCCTCGAACTTCAGATACGTATCGTCCGGCGCGCCGAACGCGATGCCGCGGGCGACCGCGCGTTTGGCCTGGAGCTTCAGCAGCTGGTCGGCCATGTCTCTGACGGCGCCTTTGACCTTGGCGCGGCGGCGTTCCCAGCCGAGGCCGCCCAGGCGGTCGACGGGATGCATCGCCGCGCCCGCTTCGGAGCCCGCGCTGTAGCGCTGGAGCAGGCTCAAGCGGTCGACCGGCAGGTAGATCTTGTCCCCGCCGTGATATTCGAGAATCAGAAAGTCGCTCGCAAGACCCATGACGTTCAGGCTGGTAAGGCCGCGGTAGCGCGCGATGCCATGTTGGACATGGACGACGAGGTCGCCGACCTTGAGGTCGGCGAACGAGCTCAGGTAGTTCTGCAGCTTCTGCGACGCCGGCTTGACCTTCTTCGTCTTGGTTCCGAAGAGGGCTTCTTCCGGGAGGATCAGCAGGCTCTGCTCTTCGAGCCAGAGGTGCGACGCGCAGTCGCCCTTGCCGAGCGCCACGACACCCGCCGGAATGTCGCCGGCGATGACCTTCGTCATCAGGCCCGGCGTGAGCTGGGGTTTGAAGCCCCGGTGCGTCAGCAGGTTGGCGATGCGCTCCAGCTGCTCTTCGTGATGGGCCAGGATGACGACGGCGCCTTCCGCCTTCAGCACGCGCTCGAAGACGAGCAGCCATTTGTCGAAGAGCTCGGCGCCGATCGACGCCGACTCGGGAGCGCCTTCGACCTTGAGGCGGCCTTCGACCCGGTAGAGGCTGGCGTCGGCGGCCGCATAGGGGTTGCCGAATTCGACGACGGGCGAGATCGACGTCAGGCGTTTGGCCAGCTCCACCGGAGGCAGGAAGTGGCGATCCGGGGCGACGACGGGACGCTGGCGGTCGATGTCCTTCTGATAGTCGGAGACCAGACCGTCGTAGAATTCCTTGTACTTCTCTAGGCAGCTCTCGATGCCTTCCGGAAAGAGCAGGAGCGTGTCCTTGCCGGCGTACGCGAGCGAAGGGGCTTCCTCGGGGCGGAAGTGCGGCCCGAACATGTCGAAGCCGGAGAACTTCACGCCCTTTTGGAATTGCGCGAGCATCCCGTCGCGGTCGGCGGCGACCACATGCTGATCGAGCAAAGCTTCGTACAGAGTTTGCGCGTCTTCTTTGCGTCGGATGGCGGGAGTCAGGGCTTCGTAGGCCGGCGCCACGACGACCTTGTCCAAGCCGTACTTCGACTTCTGATCGGTCACCGAGAAGGCCCGGAGCGAGGTCAGGACGTCGCCGACGAACTCGAGGCGTACGGGATCGTCGGAGTTGAGCGGATAAACGTCGACGATGCCCCCGCGCACGGCGAAGCCTCCCTCTTCCGTCACAGCGGCCTGCGGCACGTAGCCTAGGTCGTCCAGGCGGGCGATCAGCTCGTCCTGGTCATATTCCTTGTCGCGCTCCAGCGTCAGGGACTGGGACGTCACCAGTGCCGGCGCCAGCGTCATCTGGCCGAGAGCTTGCGCTGTCGTAATGACGATCGCGGGCGTGCCCGGATCGGCGAGGCGAGTCAGTGCGTAGATGCGTTGGCGCCGCGACAGGCCGGGGTTGATGAAGCGGTCGTTGCCGTAGCTCGAGTAGTAGGGCAGGACCGCGGCGTTGGCCTCCGCCTGCTCCAAAAAGCCCGACCAAGGCGGCAGACCTTTCGCGGTCGGCAGAACGACGACGAGCTTGCCCTGCTTCTGGCCGAGCGCGAGCACGACCCACTCCGCCAGAACCTCGGAGACGCCGGCAACTTGGACCTTTTTAGCCGCGGCCAGGTCGGCGGCGGCTCCTCTGAGCAGGCTATGGAGGCCGAATTCGGAAGGCATCGCTATTTCGAAGTATCAGGCGGACGGTTATGGAACAAGTAGGGCTTGAATATTGCACCCCGCATGTGGTTTACAGTGCCCGCTTAACAAGGAGCAGGCCATGCGCACTGATACTCTCACGCAATACGCGAAGGCGGAAAATCTCGGCAAATTCAAACAGGGTTCGCTAGGTTTCATCAACGAGTTCAAAGCGTTCGCGATGAAAGGCAACGTCGTCGACATGGCCGTCGGCATCGTCATCGGCGCCGCCTTCGGCAAGATCGTGTCGAGCTTCGTCGCCGATGTCATCATGCCTCCGCTCGGCCTTCTCATCGGCGGAGTGTCGTTTGCCGACCTCGCCGTGACGCTGAAAGAAGCCACCGCGACGGCGCCCGCCGTCGTTCTGAAGTACGGCGTCTTCCTCCAGACCGTCTTCGACTTCGCGATCGTCGCCGCCGCCGTCTTCATGATGGTCAAGGCGATCACTCGCCTGAAACGCAAAGAAGAAGCCAAGCCTGCCGTTGCCCAGGCTTCCCCGTTTAATGCGCTTTCTTTCGTCGATACCAGTTCCGCTACGGATCCGATTTCTCTCGCAGTCGATCCGTTGCGGGATGGGGATGGAAATAATACGTTTTTCCTGCGCCTGAGGGCTGGGGATGAAGTGGACCAGTTTTCCACGTCGGGAAGCTACAAGCCGCTGATTATTGTGAAGCGTGGCAATGTCGTCGCTTTTTTCACGGACCTGAATAATAACAATGAATACGATGCCGGAGAGCTGACCGGGCTTTCGTTGGGGGCGAATGTCTCCGTTGAAATCCGGGGAGACGTTCGTGGAGACATCGTCACGAATCTGAACGAGCACGGCACCGTCAACGTGGGTGATGACACCGTTGACATGAGTGGTTTGGTGAATTTCAGGCAGGGAATCACGGATTTGAAGGTTCTCGGTGGCAGTGTCGGTGGGAGCGTTTTGAGTGGCGGTGATATTCGTTCGCTGACGATCGCCAGAAATGTGGAGAGCGTTCTCGCCGGGTCTGCGGCGGCAGGTTCGTCTTTCGATTTCTTTACAGGATCCGCAGGTGGTGAGGGAGTTGCAAATTCGACGGCTCGCCCTGGAAAAGCGGGCTCCTCCATTACGAATTCATTGATCTTTTCTCTGACGGATCGCCTTGAGGCTGGTCAGGGAGG
>JAYVBB010000192.1:0-6777 GCA_043750715.1 Pseudomonadota bacterium
ATCATCATCAACAACCAGATCGGCTTCACGACCGACTGGTGGGACAGCCGTTCGACGACGTACAGCTCGGACATCGCGAAAATGGTGCGGGCGCCCGTGCTCCACGTCAACGCCGACGACCCGGAAGCGGTCGCCTGGTGCGGCCAACTGGCCATCGCTTACCGCCAGAAATTCCAGCGCGACATCGTCATCGACCTGATCGGCTACCGCCGTCACGGCCACAACGAGGGCGACGAGCCGGCGTTCACGCAGCCGGTCATGTACAAAGGAATCGCCCAGCAAAAGACCGTCTGGAAGCAATACGCCGAGAAGCTCGTGACGGAAGGCGTCCTGACGGAAGAGCAGGTCAAACACGAAGCCGACGCGTTCCGCGACGTCATGCAGGCGGCCTACGACAACGTCCACGGCAAAAAGCCGCAGATCCCGGCGCCGGTCATCCCCGCGTCGCTGCAAAAAAGCATGACCTACCGCAAGGCCACCCGCGAGGACGTGGCGAAGCCCGTCGAAACCGGCGTGTCGCTGAAGAAGATCCGCGAGATCGCGAAGAAGATCACCGCCGTGCCGGCCGGCTTCACGCTGAATCCGAAGCTCGTGCGCCTGCTCGACGCGCGCCAGAAAATGGTCGAAGGCAAAGGCGCCGTCGACTGGGGCTTCAGCGAATTGCTCGCCCTCGGCTCGCTCGCCGCGGAAGGCCGCCACATCCGCTTCTCAGGACAGGACTCCAAGCGCGGCACGTTCACCAGCCGCCACGCCGTCTACTTCGACTTCAACAACAACGAAACGCACGAACCGATGAACACGATCGACCCGAAGCAGGGCAAGGTCGACATGATCAACAGCCCGCTCTCGGAGCAGGGCTGCCTCGGCTTCGAATTCGGCTATTCCGTCGCCGATCCGGAAGGCCTCGTCCTCTGGGAAGCCCAATTCGGCGACTTCGCCAACGGCGCCCAGATCGTCGTCGACCAGTTCCTCTCGGCATCCGAAGCGAAGTGGAAACAGACGTCCAGCCTGACGCTGCTCCTCCCCCACGGCCACGAAGGCCAGGGACCGGAGCATTCCAGCGCCCGGCCGGAACGCTTCCTCCAGCTTTGCGGCAACCTCAACCTCCAGGTCGCGATCCCGACGACGCCGGCGCAGCATTTTCACTTGCTCCGCCGCCAGCTCCACCGCGAGTTCCGCAAACCGCTCGTGGTGATGACGCCGAAGAGCCTGCTGCGCGATCCGCTCTGCGTGTCGCCGGTCGAGGAGTTCGAAACCGGACGCTTCAACGAAGTGCTCGACGACCAGACGGTGAAAAACCGCGCCAAGGTCGAGCGCGTCATCGCGTGCAGCGGCAAGATCTACTACGACCTGGTCAAAGCCCGCGCCGAAAACGAGCAGTACGCCGGCGTCGCGCTGATTCGCCTCGAGCAGCTCTACCCGTTCCCTTACGACCGCGTGAAAGAGATCCTCGATGCCAGCTACCCGAAGCTCTCCGAAATCATCTGGACGCAGGAAGAGCCGCAGAACATGGGCGGCTGGAACTTCGTTCGCGGCCGCATGCTCGAAGTGCTGAAACCGACCCAGAAGCTGACCTACGTCGGCCGGAAGAACTCCGGTACGCCCGCGGAAGGCTCCGGCAAGGCGCACGAGGCCGAACAGAAGCGGATCATTCAGGACTCCCTGGGTCGCGCCAGCGGGGTCGTCCAGAAGGCCGCGTCCGCCACGGGCAAGTAAGCGAAAGCAGGAAGACCCCAACTTTCGACCCGCAAGCGACTGCCGCCGATTCGGCAGGCGCGACGCGGGGTTCGACGACACCAGGGCCGCACCCGGGCCGTTCGGCGCCCGTACGCGCCGTAGCTGCCTATTTTGCCCAATGAGTACAGTTGGTTGTGTCGTTCTACCTCGGAAAGCCGGCCGGGAACGCCCAGCCTAGCGCCACTTGCCGCTTTTGGCTCCCCTCGGGTAAACCCGCCAAACGGCCGAAGAATAGGGAGACGACGCCCGGGCGAGCCCCCGGCATACGTCGTGCAGACATAGAACTACCTATCAAATTGCGACGTCTATCGGGGGTTACCATGACCATCGGATTCAACGGCAAAGGCTTGCTGGCACTCGTGCCCGGCTTGTTCCTTGTCTTGTCCGCCTGCAACAGCGCCGACTTCGGCTCTAGCAGCGGCACCCCCCAACGCAACAAGAGCGCTTTGACCGGCAAGGGCGGCAAGGACGGCAAAGACGGCCGCGACGGCGCCGACGCGAGCGACGGCCCTGACGCCGACGGCGCTGATGGTCCTGACGGCAAAGGCGACAGCGGCAACGACGGCAAGGACTCCGGCGGCTCGGATTCGGGCGACGGCAAAGACACGGGCGGCACCGACAGCGGCAAGGATTCCGGCGGCAAGGATTCCGGCGGTATCGACGAATCCGACAGCAACGGCGACGGCAAAGACGACCTCGGCGGCGACGACGGCGAAGTCACGGCGACCAACTCGGGTCCGTTGACCATCACGCGCAAACGCAAAGACCAAGGCTTCCAGATCAAGCTGGAGCTGCTCTACAAAGACCAAGTCAAGAAGACCGAGACGCGTGAGCCGCCGGGCGAAGGCGAATCGATCACGGTCGAGCAGATGTGTCGCAAAGGCGCCAAGCGCACGACCCAGCTCCGCGTCACCATCACGGGCAAAGCGACCTGGTCCACCCTCGGCATCCAGGAAGACGGCGCGACCAACACCTCCACGTGCATTTACGCGACGCGCCTCGGCGACAAAGACATGCAGCTCGACTTCGATCCGGGTGGCTTCGGCGGCAAGGGCTCGAACTGCGGCAAAGGCGAGGACGACATCCTCACCCTTTCCTGCCCCGACTCGAAGAAGCTCGAGCTGAAGTGAGCGAGAGGGTCACGGGCAGGGCCAGAATCAAGATCAGCAAGGCGCCGGCGAAGTCCGGCGTCTTTTCTTCGTTCCGGACGACGCCGCAGCTGAAAGGCGAGTCCTTCTTTTTGTCTTTCTTGTTTTCGGCCGGCTCTTCGGCCGCGGCCGGCGCGGGCGCCGGGGCGGGAGCCGGCGCGGCGGGCTCGGTATCGGCGATCTCACCGGAGCCGCCCTTGTCGTCCGGGTCCGTTTCCGTGCCCGGAATCGGCGGCACGCCGTCGGGAAGGAACTCCGCCATGCCGCGGGTGGTTACGGCTTGGCGAATCGCGGCGTCGTACTTCGTTCCGCTGACGGCAAAGTTCGCCGTGATCAGCGAGTCGATGAAGTTTTCGAAGGTGGACTCTTCCGGCAGATAGGTCATGGCCGTCATGACGGTCGTGGTCAGGACGTCCAGCGGCATGGCGCCGCTTTTGTTCAAGTCCCAAAGCATTCCCGAGATGACCTGGCCGTGCAAATGGCCAAGGCGGTTGTTGGGTCCCAACCAGTCTTTCCACTGGTCGTCTTCGTACTTCAGGTCCAGCTCACCGGAGCGGAGGCATTGGCCTTCGAGCACGCAGGCGCCGCTGCCCATCGGGCAGATCGATTCGCCGAGGCAGGCGTTGCCTGAGCGCGCGAAAGCCAGGAAGTCCGCCAGGCCTTCGTGCAGCACGAGGGAGTGGCCGGACGTCGTGATCACGTTTTTGAAGAGTACCAGGTGACCGAGCTCGTGCGAAACGACGTCGCCGTCGATGGCCAGGTCTTTCAGCTCGATGCCGTCGCCGTCGCCAATGGTGATGCTCGGGGCTGCGCCGCCGATGGCGGGCGTGAACAAGGCGTTGTTCGTGTGGCCACCCGGGCTTTTGTGAACCTCGATGAGCATCGGCGCGACGGCGTCATAATATTCGAAGCCGTGGTCGGTCAGGAATTTCATGTGCGCGACGGCATGGGTGAACGCGGAGACTTCGCTGAACCGGTCGTCGCCCGGCGCGTACGCGAACTCGTGCGTCGGCTCCGAGGCCCGGGTGTGGCCGGACGTGACGGAGGTCTTCAACAGAGCGGTTTCGAGCTCGTTGCCGACCAATCCTGGCAGGGGAACGTCGGCCAGAGTCGGCGTCGACACGGAGTTTTCCGGATAGACTGTCGCCTTGCCGTCGGCAACGTCGAAGAAGAGCCGGTCGATCTGGTAGGTTTTCGCTTCGTCGGCGATGGCCGTGTAGGGCTTGCCGTCTGCGACCAGCTGGAGTTTCCAAGCGGGACGCGGCGCGCCGTCGCGCACGACGTAGCAACGCTCGGCGGCGGCGGCACGGACGCCTGAGCCGGCGAGCAGGTTCGAGAGCTGAGCGGCGGCAACGTCGAAGACCCGGTCCTGGCTGGGCCAATCGCTCGCGGACGTCGGCGTCATCTGTTCCAGCGAAGGCACGCGGCCGAGCGCCAGGATGTCCTGGCCTTTGAGAGCCACGGCCCGGACCTGGTAGCCGCAGACCGGCACGCCGTCGAGCAGGATTTTATAGCTGTGGCTGCCTTTGTCTTTCGACACGCGCGTCAGGCCGAGGCTCTGGCGCATCGTGTCGTCGAGGCTGAGGGCGCCACTTCGGAACGCCGCAAAGGCCCGGCCAAAGCCGGATTTTCCGCGCGGCAGGATGCGCACCGCCTTGCCTTCGTCGAGCGTCTTGAAGGACGGCGCGTCGAAATCAGCGGCGGTTGCCGGAAGCGAGAACGAAGTGGCGACGAGTGCAAGAAGGCTGAAAAAACGCATTGGCTCCCCCCGTTTACCTATCGGGGGGAGCCCGGATTTTGCTTACGCGGAATTTATCTAGCGAGTAATTTCAGCTACTTACTGAAGGGCCGCCTGGACGTTCAGCATGCCTCCGGTCTTCACCTTACCATTTAGGCTCGCAGTCGCCGTGGCCGTACCGAGCAGGCGCGCCTTCACTTCCTGCCAGGTCGCATTCGGATACTGGCTCCAGATCAAAGCAGCCGCCCCGGCGACGTGCGGCGTCGCCATCGACGTCCCGCTCCAATCGGCGATCGGGAAGCCGAACAGCGAAATCTGGTCTTCATAGGCATTGCCCGGAATCGAGCTCATGACTTTGACGCCCGGAGCGCCGAGGTCGACCGAGGTGACGCCCCAGTTCGAGAAGCTTCCCATCGCGTTGTTTACGTCGATCGCCGCGACGGAAACGATGTTGTCGTACTCGTAGCTCGCGGGAATCATCGGCTTCGCGTCGGTGTCGTTGTTGTAGCCGACGCCGTTGCGCCCGTTGCCGGCGGCAAAGATGAACAGCACGTTTTGGGCCATCGCGTTTTGGATGACCGCCCGGAGCTCGTCGTCCGGCTCGGCGTCTTTTTCGCCGCCCCACGAGTTGCTCAGCACCTTGGCGCCGTTGCGGAGAGCATACGAAATGGCTTTCACTCCGTCGGCCGTGGTGCCCTCGCCCGTTTCCGAGATGAAGCGGACGCCCATGATCGTGACGTTCGGTGCGACGCCGCTGATGCCCAGGGCGTTGTTGCCGACGCCGCCGACGACGCCTGAGCAGTGGGTGCCGTGGCCGGGATTCCCGTCGATGCGCGACTGGCTCATCAAGTCGAAGGGCAGCGCGTCGTTCTTCGCGAAGTCCCAGCCGACGACGTCGTCGACGTAGCCGTTGTTGTCGTCGTCGACGCCGTTGCCCGCGATCTCGCCCGGGTTCCGCCATAACGCGTTCTTCAGATCCTGGTGGTTGTAGTCGACGCCGGTGTCGATCACCGCGACGATGACGTCACGACTTCCCCGTTGGGTGCCCCACGCTTCGGACGCGTGGATTTTCGTCAGGCCCCATTGCGCGCTCATCTTCGGGTCGGTGCCGCGCTGCGGATTCGCGTCCCGCGGCTGGATCGCCGGGTTGTCGGTGGCAGCCAACCCCGCATTCGGCACGAACGGCAGCTGGGTCGGGAGATTCAGCGCCGTGTGATAGATGAAGTTCCGCTGCACGCGCGTCACCAAGCCCGGGGCAATTTGATCGGCATGCGCTTTGAGGCTCTGGGTGAACGCCGGAGCGGGCAAAGCTTCTTGGGTTTGGGCGAGCACGACTTTGTAGAGGTTGCCTTCGACGACTTCGCTGCGCGCCACGTCCTGGCCCAGCAGGTCCGTGAAGTCACTCGCCGTCGGATTCGCGAGAGTGGTGCGGACGAGGAAGGCACCGGCCTCGGATTTCGCCAATGCGGCCGTCGACGCGGCCAGACCAATGGCCACAAGGAGTCCTTGAACACGCATGTAAACCTCACCGTGGATGGAATTTCGAAAAGTATAAGCACCACCCCGCAAAAAGGCAATTTGCCAATAAAATCAAAGAAATTTGAAACGTTTTTCAAGTTTTTACCAAATGCGCCGAAGCCCTTCACGGAGGATTTCGCGTTGGTAAAGGTGCACATCAAAAACTTCGACTTCGATGCGTTCCTGCCGCACTTCCCGCTGACGCGTCCGGCGGAGATGCACGCCAACCCCAACCATGCGCGCAACGATCCCGCGTCTTTGGTCGTGCCGCTGCTCGATCGGCTGCCTTGGCAGAAACCGATGCCGGCCTATCATCCTAATCTCGAAAAAGAGATCCGGCTCGAGCACCGCAGGAAAGACATGTCACTGCTGCGCCACACCGACACGATGTTTCATCTGCTGAGCCGCGAGCAGGCCATCGTCAACGACATCGAAAAGCGCGTCGAACACCGCAAAGTCGAGGAAAGAACCCAGTTCGACCTCTTCGGCCGCCGCTGGATCGACGCCGAACTCCTCCGTAAAGCGGTGTTCTATCGCAAGGTCGCCGACATCGTCGTCGCGCGGAAGACCAAGCACGAGAAAGTGCGGGCGTTCCAGCTCGCGGCTTACGAATTCCTGCGCGACCGGTCGCGCAAC
>JAYVBB010000193.1:0-3408 GCA_043750715.1 Pseudomonadota bacterium
TCGTAGTCGAAGGTCAGATCGGACCCAAGACCGTTTTCTTCATCCCGCGTCATGGCGTCGGGCACCGGCTCGCTCCCTCGGAAGTGAACTACCGCGCCAACATCCACGCGCTGAAGCAGCTCGGCGTGACGCACGTCCTGGCCGTCAGCGCCTGCGGCATCATGAAAGACGAGATCGCCCCGGGCGACATGGTAGTTCCCGACCAGCTCTTCGACCGAACGAAAGGCATCCGCGCCTCGACGTTCTTCGGCGACGGCATCGTCGGCCACATGACCTTCGCCGACCCGTTCTGCGACGAGCTCCGCCAGATCATCGTCAAGGCGGCGCGCCAGAACAAAGCCAAAGTCCACGACGGCGGCGCGTACGTTTGCATGGAAGGCCCGCAGTTTTCGACCCGCGCGGAAAGCCACTACTACCGGAAGACCCTGGCCCCTGCGGTGATCGGCATGACAGGCATCCCGGAAGCGAAGCTCGCCCGAGAAGCCGAAATGTCCTACGGAATGCTGGCGCTCGCGACCGACTACGATTGCTGGCATGAAACGGAAGACGACGTTTCCGTCGATGCCGTACTCGCGGTCCTCAAAGCCAACGGCGAGCTCGCCAACTCGATCGTCAAATCCGTGGCCGAGCTCCTGCCGAAGGAAACCAGCTGCGACTGCCAGCACGCTGCGGCGTACGCGATCATGACGCGCCGCGACCTGATTCCCGAAGCGACGAAGCAGCGCCTCGACACCCTTTACGGGCGCTACCTCAACCAATGAGGTGGCTCCTTTCCTCACTGCTCGTCCTTGCGACCCCCGCGCTCGCCGACGAGCAGACGTTGGCTTCGGCGCACCATCGCGACTATCCGACGAGCACGCTCTACTTGTCGCCCGCCGACGCCTCCCGGTTCAACGAGCCGGCGCTCGGCATCCTCCTCTCCTACTCGCGAAGTCTCACCCGAACCGAGTTCACCTCGGGCCAGGAGAACGACGATGCCCTCGGCCAGACGGCGGCCCTGCGCCTCGTCCGCAAGGCGAATCCCAGCCTTTACTGGGGCTTCACGCTGACGCGTTACGACGAGCACGACGAGGCGAACAACACCTTGATAACGGGCGACCGTAAAGTCGCGACCCGGCTGCAACGCTCCGAAGCCGGCCTCGAGGCAGCATACAAGTTCATGGACAAGGTGGTACTGGGCCTCGGTCTCAAATACCGCCAGGTCGCGACCCGTCCCGACTCGGGAAAAAGCCTGAGCCTCACCCATCCCGTTCTCGAGAGCAGCTTGCTCGCCAGGAGCGAATGGTACGAAGCCGAGCTTTCGCAGCGGATCCTTTCCTATGAACAAGCCGGCGGCGACGGCAAGGAACGCCAGTTCCGCCGCGAAGTCACTGCCGCCGTGCGCTACCACTCCAGCGCCGCACTGACGACTGGCCTTCGCTTCGTACGCAATCCCGTGCCCGCCTGCTGTCTTGCTCCTGCGTCCGCCCGCCAAATATTTGCCGTTTCGGCGGAGATCCAGACGGGCGACCTCAAAAACGAAGTGGTTTACGCTCACAAGCCCGCCTCCCACGACGACGGCGTCCACGTCGTCACGCGCAACGGCCTCGCGTATACCGCGTTTTTCCCGCTCACCCGCGGCTTGACCGTCCAGGGCACTGCGGACGTCGAGCGCGGAGAAGAAAAAAACAGCGAAGTCCGGGTGGCGACCGCTTCGGGAGTGGAAGACGAGGCCGACGTCGAGGCGTTCGCCTGTAGCGTCGGTCTAGGGGTGTCGTTCAATCTTTGAGCCCGGTCCAGCCCGACTTGACGTCTTTCCACTCGGCCTCGTCCGTCAGCCATTCGCAGTAGATCGCGACGCCGTCGACTAGCCGCTTCCCTTTGCCGAGCGCTTCGGCGCGCTTGCGAAACAGCGCCAAGGTGTCCGGAATGTTCTCGAGCCGCATGTCCCGATATTTCTGCAGCGCCGGCGCGTTCACGAACGTTCCGAAGGCAAGCAGAAGCTGCGGAGCTTTCGGCGCCAGCGCGACACGCAGCTCTCCGAACTGCTTAAGCTGCGAGTCGAGACCTTGCTCGTAAAGCTTGGCGTCCTTGATCCCCGTGTCGTAGTAAAGGAACGACAGCTGATCGACGCTCTTCGCGAACTCCGTCACCTCCTCCATGCTGTGCTTGAGCTTCCATGGTTTCGTCTCGGGAGCCGTCGAGACCACCACCGTCGAGAGGAAGCGCTTCGGAAACCTTGCCCGCGCTTCCGCGAAGAAGGCTTTGAGGCCAGCGGTGTAGGCCGCCGCGTCTTTTTCCTTCCTCTCCTTGCCGCCCTTCTTTCCGAGCAGCAGCAGCTCGAAGTCGAGATGCACGCCGTCGACCGGCATCGCCGCGAAATACTTTTCCAGGTGATCCAAAGCAGCCTGGCGCCACTTCTTGTCGTCGAGCTGCACCGTCTCGCCTTGGAGCCCGCCGACCCAAGGCAGGACTTTCAGCTCGGGGTAAACGGCTTTCATGCTTTCGAGGCTTTTTCTCGCCGTCGCCGAATACGTCCACTCGGGGAGCGACCCGTCCTTCTGGATTGGTCCGGCGAAGAGGTAAGCGTATTTGACGCCGTTGTCCTTGAGTTTGCGAGCGAACTCCGTCGCATCGCCCTCCTTCAGCTTCACGTGCGTCGTCGGGTCGACCCCCCGGAAGAACATGCTGCGGGACCAGGTGGCGTTCTCCTGACCCAGGAGCAGTCCGGCCATCAAGACGACATAGGCATAGTTCACTGGTGGATTTTCGCCTCCGGAATTTCCAACGTATTTTCGTCCGTAATTGGTTGATAATACGAAATTTTTGCGGAGACTTCTAGATCCCCTCAACCTTTCGGGCCGCTCCCCGACTGAAGTCTATGTGGGGAATGAATAACGGCAGGCATCTTTAGAGGAGTGAGTGTCATGAAGGCTTTCATCGCCCAGTTCCGCATCTTCATCGTGACGATCCTGGCTGGGCTCGCGGTCTGCGCGATGGGCGCTCTCGTCGTCCACTACGGACTGAGCTCCGCTCAGGTCCAAGCCGAGAACCAGGAACTGAAGGGCGAGATCCGCGACCTGGTGCTCCGCCTCGTCGAAGTCGAGGGCGTGCTGCGCGAGGTCGAATCCCAGCGAAAGACGCTGGACCGCATGACTCTGGCGGCGGTTCATACGGTAATAGGCCAGACGACCATCAACGCGGAGAATGACGGCAAGCTCTACCTGGCGTCGCTCGACGAGCACGGTAACTTCAAGACGCAGGACGCCTCGCTCGTCGGCCCGCCGTTCGACCTCGCCAGCGTCGTTTCACGGATGGAACAGATCAAAGCGGACGCGCATTCCCTGCTGCGCACGCTCGGAAACACTGGCAAAGGCGTGGGCCTCCGCCAGGAAATCCTGAGCGCCATGCCGTCGCGGCCGCCGGCCA
>JAYVBB010000194.1:0-2477 GCA_043750715.1 Pseudomonadota bacterium
CTTGGTTGGGAGGAGACCTGGCGATTCCGGTTTTGGACACGCTTTCAGCCAGCAGGATCAGCTCACTGGACGGCGGCTTGGATCTTTTCTATTCGCCACCCTGGACGGGGCGGGAGAAGCGCTTTTCGCTGCTGTTCTTCGGGATGGGCGAACTGATGACGATCAAAAAGGAACGCGATGACGTCGAACTCCAGTATCTGATGGGGTTTTTGGGCATGGGTGCCTCGGCAGCGTTATAGCGTCGGTAGGATTGCCCAAGGGGCGTTAACCGGCCGAAATCAAAGCCGATTTATTTTACTATAGCCCCCTGTTTTGACTCAACTTTTGATGAAATTTTGCCGATCCCGTTGGTATCGCAGAAGCCTCCGGAGGGATGCATGATCGGCAGCAGATCTATTTGGCAAACATCCGTCGTCGCAGTCCTGGCGTGCGCCCAGTTCGGCTGTTACGCAAGGATCAAAAAGCACCAATCCGAACCTGGCGAGGCGGCAACGACCGTCGCTACCGACATGGCAGAGACTAAGGTCGAGCCAGAGTCCGACCAGGAGAATGCGGATCCGAAGATCGAAGACGAGGTCCCGGCTGCGCCGGAAGTCTCGCTGGCGGACCTGCACCCGCCGTTGAACTTGTCCAACAACCGCGATCTCAAGCTGACGTTTGAAGACTGCCAGAACGCGACCGTCATCATCGAAGTCCTCGGCCTGGCGGATAGCCGCGTCGAAAAGCCCTGCACGATGGGCACGGCGCTTGCCGGGACCGCCGGGTCGGTCACGTACACCCTCCCCGAAGGAGTGACGGGTCAAAGAGAAATCGGTGTCCGGCTGAAGTCGAGCAGCGGCAAAGAAGGTCCTCAGATCACTCTAGCCGTCATCTATAGGCCCGTGGATCCCGAGGTCGTGGTGTTCGGGCAGCGCGATGACTATGAAACGGCAACCTACGGCTCGCTGCTCTCGGGCGACACTTTTTCGCAGCCGGTTGCCCTCAACAAAGTCGACGGCAGATTCGTCGTCTCCGATTACCTGAACAAACGTGTCCTCATCTACCAAGGGGAGCCGGGCAAGTCCCCTTACATTCAGCTCGGCGGCTTCCGCGAGCCAACCGAACGCGCGAGCGCTTCAGTCATGGGCCGGCCCGGGCAAATTGCGACAGACGGCAAGAAACTGATCCTTTCGGACGCTGAAAACGGCCGCATTCTGATTTGGAACACTCTGCCCACGAAGTCGCTGACGCCGGCCGACGTCGTCGTCGGTCAAGAAGACATGAACGGCTACGGCCTTAATCAGGGCGGTATCGCCGATGCTTACACGCTCAGCGGCCCACTCGGCGTCACGACGGTCGGCAAACGCCTGGCCATCGCCGATTGGACCAACTCGCGCATCCTGATTTACCACGATATCCCCACGGCAAACGGCCAATCAGCAAATCTCGTGCTCGGCCAGACCGACTTCCAGGCAACCGGCTATCGCGATGGAAGCGGCAACGCTCGAGACGTCTCTAACCCCATCATGCTCGGCTCCGACGGGACTAAACTGGCCGTCTCGCTTTGGTCTCCCCGCGTCCACATTTGGAATGCCATCACGGATGCGACACCCAACTACGCTCCCGCCGACGTCGTCGTCGGCGCTCCCGACTTTGTGACCTATCTACCGAACAACCCCCCGTCCGCCGGTGTTTTCGGGCGTCCCCTCGAAACGATGTTCGCCAAAGGAAAGCTTTACGCTGCCGACTGGTACCACGGTCGACTGCTTTACTGGGATTCGTTACCGTCCAGCGGCTCGGCGGGCAACCCCAACGGAGTCGTCGGTCAAAGCGATTTCACGACGGCTCCCACCGAACGGCCTGCGACAGCCAAGAATTCGATGTATGGCCCCTTTGCGCTCCATTACGACGAGGTCTCCGACAAGACGTACGTGGTACAGCGCAGCTCCAACCAGATTGCCGTTTATGCCGGCTTACCCGTTACCGGCGACGTTGCCGAATCCATCATCGGCCAAGAGGTGGGCGACGCCGACTCCTCCGTCAACCGGGACCATGGCGACAAGGTCGGCTTTTCCAACGGCGCGCAGGGCTTGGCCGTCACCGCGACGCGGATCATAGCAGCCGACTTCTATGCCGGCCGCGTGGTGATTTATGACCGAGCGCACCCGACCTCCATGCCGATCGCCGCCGTCGGGCAACCCGATCTGAAAAGAATCTGCTGGGAAGTCGCCGCCGACACCTGTCCCGCCCTGTCTGCCACGACGATCAAAGGACCGATGGCAGTAGCAGTCGACGGGTCCAATCGACTCTACGTTGCGGATACGGCCGCAAACCGCATCCTCGTCTACAACCAACTGCCTACGACCTCGGGTGCTGTTGCCGACTTCGTCTTGGGCCAGCCTTCATTTACGACCTCGACTGCCAACAACGGCGCCGCCGCCGACAAATGGCTGAATCAGCCGCAAGGCATGCACGTTGACGGCTCGACGCTTTACGTC
>JAYVBB010000195.1:0-2696 GCA_043750715.1 Pseudomonadota bacterium
CGTTGCTGCTCTGTTTCGTAAGTTCGGTGCGGACGCATGCTGCCGCCTCCGTCTGGCGACCGAAGGCAAGCTCCGGGAAGAAATGATGGAAGCCATTCAGCGGATCAGCTGGTCAGGCTTCACGGATCTGCGCCTTGGCACTTTGTCCAAGGCAATCCTCGCCGATTGCGCGCGATATGCGGACGGAACGGAAAAATTGGCACTCGGTTTGGCATCGCTCTCTTTTGTCGGAATTTTCCTGGTCCTGGCATTGCTGACGGCACCGGCGACAGTTGCTCTGGTTGGTACGGCGCTTTTGGCAGGCCTGATCGGGTTCCGACTCGCTCATGGCCGTATCGGTAAGCAGGCGAGAATCAATACCCGCGCGGCCCGGCAGATTGCCAACGGCGCCTTTGAAATGATCAACCACTGGAAGTTCGTGAAATCGAGCGGCATGGCCGGTCGGTTGGCCTATCAGTCGAAATCCCAGCACGAGCACTACTCGAGGCAGTCCCTAGCCGTCTCGACCGCGAGTCATACGGTGCATGCCCTCCTCGAATCCTGGGCTTTCGTGCTGATCGGGCTCAGCCTGTCGTACGGACTTTTGCGCAAGAGCTCGCACGCAGTGGAAGAACTGACCGTATTTGGAATGTTCGTACGCATGCTGCCCCAAATTCTCAGTGCGCAGCGGTACTACGATGGAGCGAAGCTGCATCAGCACGCGGCTATTGCTTGGCAGGATCTCTTGGATGAGATCAAGGCGAAGGCTGAGCCCCCGAGGGGGGGCAACAGCATCCGTTTCGAGCACGAACTTGCGTTTCACGACGTCTCGGTGAGCTTTCGGCCGGAACAGCCCGGCGTGTTGAGGAGTCTCAGCTTCAAGCTGCCGAAATTCGGGTGCCTGGTAATCACGGGTAGGTCCGGCGCCGGCAAGACGACGATCCTCGATTTAGTATCGGGGCTTTTGAACCCGTCCTCGGGCTCCGTTCTGATCGACGGACAACCTTTGAGCGAACTGGATCTTTCCAGTTGGCAGGCCATGATCGGCATCGTGTCGCAAAACGTGCCGCTGTTCTTCGGAACGGTGGCCGAGAATTTTTCGCTCGGCGACGAGAACCCGGACGCCGACCGCATCTGGCAAGCGGCCGAGCTCGCTTGCGCCATGGACTTCATCAAGGTGCTGCCCGGCGGGTTCGACGGGAACATCGGCGAGGGTGGAATCAAACTCTCCGGCGGCCAGAGGCAGAGAATCGCGATCGCCCGCGCGCTCTACAAGGAGCCGCAGCTCTTGCTGCTGGACGAAGTTACCAGTTCGCTCGACCCTCTCAATGAAGCGGCCGTTACGGACGCAATTCGGCAGTTGAAGGGCAAGGTTACGATGATTATCGTGACCCACCGGCTGCATACCGTCGACATGGCGGACCAAGTGCTCAATTTGGAAGCGGGGGAGTGGGTTCCGCCGGTCACGCGACCGGGAGAAGCTACGCTGTGACGCTGCTGACCGTCATTACCCCGGCCTATAACGCCGACCGAACGATCGAGCGCGCCATGGCGTCGGTCTTGGGACAGACATTCCGGGACTTCCAGTACGTCGTCGTCGTCGACGGCGCGACCGACGACACGGCGGCCAAATGCCGTGCGTTGGCGCAAACCGATTCCCGCATCGAGGTCGTCGAGCTCGAGAAAAACAGCGGCGCAGCCAACGCCAGAAACGTCGGGTTGCGGCATGCTTCGGGACGATACGTGTCGTTTCTCGACTCGGACGACGTCTGGCGGGACGACTTTCTGGACCTTATGCTGAGGGCTTTGGCTGTACAGCCTGACGGCTGTGTCGGGGCGTTCTGCGGAGCGAGGCTGGTAGACGAGGACCTCCGTCCCTTGGGGTCGCGTCGCCGTGCCTCGGGACCGATTGACCTTCTGAGCTTCCTGGAAGCACTCTCTCCGCACAGCTGCGGCAGCACCTTTCTGGTAGAGGCCGATAGCATTCGAGCCGCCGGCGGCATCCGCGAAGCGCCGGTCGGCCACGACACGGAGCTCTTGCTAGCACTCCTCGCTAGCCAACCTGGGGCATTTCTCTATGCCTTGCCGCTCGCCCTTGTAACCTACGTCAAAAGATCAAACTCGCTCTCCACTGGACCCGCCAAGCATCGTCTGGCGTCGTACGACTACCGCTTGACTCGGTATCTGCCGCTCCTTCCGCCGGCCGAACGCGCCACGGCGGCCTATACATATCTAAAGCGGGCCATATGCATCGGTGAACCGGCATGGGCGGCAAAATGGGCTCGCCACCTCGTGAAAGGGGCCGTCAAGGGTCAGGGATTCAACTTTCGGAAGATATGGCGCATGGTTGGGACCGCAGTGGTGACCTTCGGGAGGCATCCGCTCGGTGGCTTGGTTCTCGTGAAGCTCTTGCGTTACGTCATGCGCCGTAATTTCGCTTTGCAGTTGCCCCCTTCAGCGACCGACGAGCGCACTTTCGAAATGCAATGTTTCGCGCCGGATGGGCGCCGCCAAATCAATCCTTACGCGCCTCTCCTCGGCACGGCCGTCTCGCGGCCCGGATGGAAACCGGCGCGCGCGGTCATTCCTGCCGTTTGGCACATCCACTGGATGCACCTCTACATTTTCAGGCGAAACCCGAAGACTCGCCGCAACCAAATTGCTTGGATAGGCGTCTGGGTGCTGCTCACGCGGCTCGCGGCGCGACGGCTGCTCGG
>JAYVBB010000196.1:0-13165 GCA_043750715.1 Pseudomonadota bacterium
AGCCTCATCGGCTCCGGCGCTTTTGCCAAAGGCAAACGTCCCGCGAAAGTCAGAGTGCCGCAGACCGTCGCCCAAGTCGAAACCGACACGAACGACTTCATGCTGCAAACCCGGGCGATCACCAACTCCAACGAATGCTTCCCGATCCACCTCCGGGACACCAACCGGATCGGCATCCTCTATCTCTTCTGCTCCGACGCCGCCGCCGCGCAAGACGCCGAAGGCGTCCGCATCAGCGAAAACTTCAAAGTTCCGGACTCGATCGCCCGCCGCTACAACTTCTGGCGCCGCGTCTATTCGCTCTGGGGCAAAGATCAATACGTCATGCACCTGTCCGAGTACCCGGAAGTCGTCCTCGAAGCTTACGACGTTTCCCGCGTGAGCCAGGACGTCGGCCCGGTCCGCCGCGAGAACATGGTGAAGAAGGTCGCGAAAGCCGAACGCGAGCATTACCGTAAGATCCTTCTCCAGATGCACCAGTTCCGGAACCAGCCCGAGCACTTCACCCCCGCCATGCAGCGCATCGCCAAGGTGATGTCCCACATCGCCGACAAAGACAAATACCTGACCGCTTACCGCACGCTACGCCTCCAGCGCGGTCAGCGCGACTTCATCGCCAACGGCCTGATGACGGCGCCCAAGTACTTCCCCTCGATCGAAGCCGAGTTCAAACAACAAGGCATTCCGGTCGAAATCACCCGCCTCGCCTTCGTCGAATCCTCGTTCAACCTGCTGGCCCGCTCGAAAGTCGGCGCCTCGGGCGTCTACCAGATCATGCCGGCCACCGGCCGCCAGTACCTGAAGATGCACTCCGGCGTCGACGAGCGGAACGACCCGATCAAAGCCAGCCGCGCCGCCGCGAAGCTCCTGAAACTGAACTACTCGCTGACCGGCAACTGGCCGCTCGCGATCACTGCTTACAACCACGGCGTCGGCGGCATCAAACGCGCCGTCCGCTCGGTCGGCTCGAACGACATCGCCCAGCTGATCAACCGTTACCGCGGCAACCAGTTCGGCTTCGCCTCGAAGAACTTCTACGCCAGCTTCCTCGGCGTGCTCGCGACCCTGAAGGACGCCGACAAGCTCTTCCCGGAAGTGCCGAAAGTCGGTCCCATGAACTTCGAAGCCGTCCGCCTGACGAAAGCCACGGGCCTCCACGAGCTCAAGAAGAAATACGCCATGACCTCGCAGGAAGTCTCGTCGCTCAACCCCGACATCTCGGGCGGCGTCGTCCGCTCGCACGGTGTGCTGCCCCGCGGCTACGTGATCAAAGTTCCGGTCCGCAGCAACAGCCAAAGCTTCATGACCACGTCACAGGTCCCGCCGCAATCCTGATACCGAGGCCCCTTCCGATGCTCCGTCTCTCCACTCCCAAGCAAGTCGTCCTCTACACCCTGGCCCTCGGCCTGGTCGGCGGCTGCATGAAGAACCGCAAAGGCGAAGCCGAGGACGGCCCCGAGGTCGCCCAGACCCCGGGCGAGGCCGAGACCATCTCGGCGCAAAGCTCGAACATCGGCGTGCTCGCGATCAAAGTCGACCTGAGAGACAACGGCATCGAGCTCCATGTCGGCAACGTTCCTCCAGGCTCCATCCTCGCCTGCCACCTCGACGACAAGCCGATGTCGGCCTGCGGCGACGGCCAGCTCTACGTCCGCCCTGCCGACGGCGATCACAAAATCTCCGCGGTCGCGATCAAAGACGGCATCGCGACGGCGCTCGGCGAATCCGACGTCTTCTCGATTCAAGCCGGCACCGGCGGCGAGGTCGACGTCGACAACAATCCGCGCAACCCGTTGAACCTCCAGATCGACGACATCACCTTCGCCAACGGCGCGACGGTCCCGATGAACAAGGACTTCGTCGCGAAGTTCAAGTTCACGAAGCCGCCGACCTGCGCCGTCCCGGTCGAAGTCCGCTGCCAGTACGACAGCTACTCCAGCGCCTTCTGGGTCGACTGCGACGAAGGCAACGCCTCCTTCACGATTTCGAAAGACCTGCTCGCCATGGGCCTCCAGTCGCTTGAGGTCGTGGCATCCTGCGCGGGCGAGCCCGGACCGGTGCTCGCGATGTTCTGGTGGGGAGTGCCGGACGAAAGCTACCTGCCCTTGCAGCTGACTGAGATCAAAGACAACGCCGGCCGCCACATTTTGAATCTCGTGCGCGCCGACGACTGCCCGGAAGCCCTGCAAACCTTCGAGTGCGCCGCCGCCGGCACCGAAGAATACGCCCGCTGCGCCAACGGCAACGTCGTCGACAATCCTGAAGCCGGATTCCAGGTCCGCATGACCTGCGAAGGCCGCCAGGGTCCGGTGTTCAAGCTCGGCGAATGAGGCGTCGGCCTGACGCCGTGGGCGAAAGAGCTGCACGGCGCCGTGATGCTCGGCTTCGAGCTGCTGCTTGAGTGGCATTCCGGTTTCTCCGTCGACGGCCTGGGCCTTGCTGCCTGGTTTGCCGCGTCCGTCGTGACGATCGGGACTTTCGGCAGCCTCGTGGACCGCATCGCCAACCCGTCGTTCGGCGGTTTGGCTAAAAGCTGAAAAGCAGGCGAAACCGGCAAGCCACCGGCACCTTACGTCGTCGGGCGCCGCGGATAAAGTTCAACTATCTGCTGAAATTTCCGAAGATAGGAGTGGGAAGATCACGTTTCACTTCGAAAGTGACCATGATGAGCACGACCAAATTTCAAAGACAGGCCAGGGTCTTCGCTATCATCACCGCATTCTGCTTCGGCGGAATGGCAGCCGCCGCGGATCTGAGCAAGCTCGGAGGCGCCAAGCCCACCGCTGCTCCGGCCGCGACGAAGCCTGCCGCAGCGACCGCAGCGAAACCCGGCGCACCAGCAGCGACCGCCGCGAAGCCCGGCGCACCGGCTGCCACGACCGCGGCGAAACCCGCCGCCGCGACCGCGAAACCGGTGGCGATCGCACCCGTAGCGAAACCTGCGACCGCGGCCCCCGCCGCGAAAGCCGCGACGCCTGCGCCGGCACAAGCCGTCAAGATGGCGACGACCGCTCCCACCGCGAAAGCCGGGACGCCCGCTCCGGCCGGCAAGCAAACCACCGCAACCCCCGTGGCAAAGCCCGCGACGACTGCGACCGGTCCGGCGAAGGCCGCTCCGTTCGGCTCCATGGGCCTCAGCGCCAAAACGCCTCCGAAGCAGAAGGCCAACTGGAACAAGCCCGCCGGAAAGAACGCCGCCCCGACCAAATCCCCGAAGAAAGGCGCGAAGGTCGTCGAGAAGACCGCGAAAGGCAAAGGTGCCAAGACGCCTGGCAAAGCGACCGCGAAAGTTCCGGCCAAAGGTACGGCCAAGACTCCGGCCAAGGCGACCGCAAAAGCGACGACGCCGGCCAAGGCGACGAAAGCGGCTGCGACCGCCAAGACTGCCGTCACCAAGACGACCGACTCGCCGACCAAAGCCAAGCCGGTCGAGACGGCCGACGAGGAATTCGGCTCGGAGGTCGAGCAGCAGGAAGAGAGCGAATCGTCGTCCGGCCCGTGGCTGTTCGTCCTGGTGTTTGCGCTGATCGGCGCGCTCGGCGGACTGCTCTACATGAAGAAGAAGAAAGCCGGCGGCAACGAGTTCGACGAAGCCTCGTCTCCGGACACCGGCTTCTCGTCGAACATCAGCAGCCTCGACATGGACAAACGCCCGGGCGACACCAAGGGCGCGCGCACCGGCACCGATCGCAGCGCTCCTGGATCACACCACACGGGTACCGGCACGGGGCGTCCGGCCTAAGGCCTCAGTGCAGCAGGAGTCTCACGCGCCAGACGAGCTCTTCGTCTTTGGTACAGAGGCCTGCCGTGACGCGTCCGCCCATGCGTTGGTTGTACGCGTCGACGAGGGCGTCGCGTTGGCCTTTGCATTGCGTGTAGTTGGCGAAGCGCTCGGCCGACAATTGGTCTGACGGCTCCCCGAGGTCGCGGTAGATCCCGATCACGTAGTAGGTCGAGATCATCGACCTGCCGCAGTAGAGCGCCACCGGCGCCTCGCTCCGACCCCTGCGCGCCGCTTGCGCCAGACCCAGCTGCTCGAGGCATTGCTCCTTGCTGTCGAGCGAGGAGAGCTCGGGTGCCGAGAGGTCGAACTTCGCCGTGGCGTAGTAAAGGACGTCCAGGGTCGCGTAGATGCCGTCGCTGCGGAGAACGGCGTGGCGCACGTCGAGGCCGCGCTGAGCCAGCGCATCGAAGATCGCTTTTTGGAAGACGTCGAGCGGCGTGTCGACCGGCACGTCGAAGATCGCCGTCTCGGAATGGAACGGCTCCATCGCCGGCGTTCCGAACGAGTCGATCTTCAGCTCGTAGCTCGGCTCGTCGTGGATGTCCCAGATCTTACAATACGAGGCGACCGCCTCGAGGCCGGTCACTTCCTGGAAGTGCGCCGTCTCGCTGGCGCGCACCGCTTCGCAAGCCGCGAGCGTCTGGTAGACGCCTTCCTGGCCGAGCGACATCTGGCGCACCGTCGACACGTCGTTCAAAGGCTCGTCGGCGGTGTAGGTGACTTCGAACGCGAATGCCGTGGACGTGATGTCGGTGCAGAGCGCCGTGTCGGGCGTCACGTGCGTGACGCGCTCGAAGCGAGCGCCCAACTCGGCGGCGAGCTGATGGCAATCGCCGGCTGCGGGATAGTCACTGACGCGGTAGTGAAACGTGCCGGCGAAAGCCGGAAGCGCGGTCAAAGTGAGCGCGAGCGTGGCGAGGATTCGCATGGAGACTCCTGATTTTGGGTAACCGGTGGTGCTCCGGCTACCTTATTATCAAAGAGACCAACCGTCGAGATCCTTCGCGGCGAGATCCTTCGCTGGGGCTCAGGATAGATTCTGGCGCGAAGCGCCAGAATCTAACTAGCGGGAACTCAAGCGTTTTGGCATGGCTGCGGCGTCCGACCAGGGGCTTCATGCGGGACGGGGATGAATCCCCGACCAAGACGGTTTAAAGCCTGCGAGAATGAACGCCCGGCCGTCACGGGTCCATGCAGGAGTGGAGGTCACCCGGATCTGACGAGGGCGTCAGGCCGAGCTTCGTTTCGGTGAAACAGCCGATGGCAATGCCCGCTCCGATGTCGAGGTTGCATTTGCCGTTTTTGGCTTCTTTGGGCAGCATCACGTACTGCCAGACCACGGTCTTTTTGCTGCCGCCGCCGCTCGAACCGTCGCGTTCGCCGCAGGAGATCAGCTTCAGGCGGTCTTTGTCCCAGTCGGGAGTGAAGTTCGAGTCGATGCCGTGGACGGCCGAGTCGATGCCGCTCCAGCCGCAGGCGAAGGACGTCGCCTCGGGAATCGTCGTGCACTCGTCCCGGGTGAAGAATCTTGTCGCCCTGGATGGTGCAGCCGTCGGCGGTGTCGTCCGTTTCGCCGAGACCCTCCGGCTTCTTGTCGTCGCCTTCGTCGCCGGTTTTGCCGGGGTCGGAATCGTCGGTGACGGTGACGTGCACGACCGAGGTCGAGCCGTCGTCATAGACCACCGTGACGTCCGTCTCGCCGGGCTTCTTGCCCACGACGCGGCCGTCAGGTCCCACTTCAGCGATGTCGGTGTAGTCCGACTCGGCCTTTTTCGCATTCTCGAGGCCGCACTTGGTCGACGCGGCCGGATCGGTCGACTCGCCGACCTTGATAGTCACGGTCCCGTCCTGGCACCCGGCGGAGGTGCCCTGGTCCTTCTTGGCCTTCCCGGCTTTGCCGTTGGAAGAGCCGAAATGGGAGCTCTCGCAGGCCACGAGGGCCAGGACCAGGGCGAACGCCGCAGTCGGATAGAGAGCTCGCAAAAGGTGCCTCCAAGATATGGACACTTATCGGATTTTTGGGGGTAAATCTGAAGGCCGGCGGAATTTGCCAGTAGCCCGTTGCGGTTACCTGTAGCAAAATGCCGGGTGCCGAAACACTCAGGGGTATAGCTCAGTTGGTTAGAGCGCCAGCTTTACAAGCTGGATGTCCTCGGTTCAAATCCGAGTGCCCCTACCAGTCTTCGCTCAGCGAAGACCCTCTATCGACTCATGCTATCTACTGCGCGAAGCTGGAGCATGAGTCGATAGCATGAGTCGATAGAGGCTACTTCCCTGCCAGCGTCGCGATCTTCTCGCCGTACGGCGCCCTCAACACGCCCTGCTCCGTAATGATCCCGGAAATCAGTGCATGAGGCGTCACGTCAAACGACGGATTGTACACCGGCGAGTACTTCGACACTTCCTCGGGTGAACGCTCCTCCACCGGAATGTCCTTCCCCGTCGCGATCTTGAAATCGAACGTACTCAACGGCGCCGCCACGAAAAATTCCACCCCGTGGTACTTCGCGTTCACCGCGACGCTATACGTCCCGATCTTGTTCGCCGTATCCCCGTTGCGCGCGATGCGGTCGGCACCGACGACGACCCAGTCGATCTTCCCCTGCTGCATCAGATACGCCGCGGTCGAATCCGCGATCACCTTGTGCGGAATGCCTTCGCACTTCAACTCGTACGCCGTCAGCCTCGACCCCTGCAGCCAGGGCCGGGTTTCGTCGGCGAAAACCAGCTCGATCTGGCCCCTCTCGTGGAGCGAGCGAATGACGCCGAGCGCCGTGCCGTAGCCGGCCGTAGCCAAGGCGCCGGCGTTGCAGTGCGTCAGCACCCGGAGCTTGCGTCCCCCGGCGGCGTCGGCGCCGTGGCGGCCGATCGCCTTGCAGGTCGCGACGTCGTCGTCGAAGAGGGCCTGTGCCAAAGCGGCAAGCTCCGTCGCACCCTCGGACATCGCCATAGGGTCACCGAAGGAGTCGCCGAGCGCCCGCATCCGGTTCAGAGCATAGAAAAGATTGACCGCGGTCGGACGGGTGCGGGCCAGCCGGTCTATGCCGCGCGCGAAGGCGGCGCGGTAGTCGCCCCAACGCTGGGTGTGCTTTGCCGCCAAACGCGCCTCGATGACGACGCCGAAGGCCGCGGAGCACCCGATGGCGGGAGCGCCGCGGATGACCATGTCCTCGATCGCCTTCGCGACGGATTCGAGGTCCCGGCAGTCGACCCAGCGTTCGGCCTGAGGCAGGACTCGTTGGTCGATCAGGCGCAGGACCTCGCCTTCAAAATCCATCGAGGAAAACAAGCGGACGACTCCCTCACACGGCCATGTCGTCCTTAGTATCGATCTTCTTCACGTCGCTCGTAAAGTGGCTTTCCATCGCTTCGGCCTCGGCCTTCTTCTTGGACTTGGGCGAGGACTTGATGCGGGAGATGTTGGAATCCATGAGGGACACACCCGAGTGGATGCTCGAAACCCCCGACTTGTCGTCCCCGTCGCCTTCCTTGCCGTTGGCGAAGTCACGGTATTCGCGGCCCGAGCGCCATTTGCGGAGGCCTACGATCAGCAGTCCGAACAGGACGACGAGGGCTGTGCCGCCGCCGAAGTAGACGGCCGACTCGAAGCGGGTCGGCGCCTTGGTCTGGAGCTGGACCGAGATCATCGCGTCCCAAGCTTCGGTCAGGAATTGGCTCGCGGCGTCGCTTTCGAAGTGGTCGGCGACGTCGGAGAAGGTCATGAGATAATGGCGGGTCGCGGACGAGACGAGGATGTGCGCCTGCATCAGCGGCACGTCGTCGATCTTGAACTCGGTGTAAAAGAGCAGGCCCTGGCGGCCGTCCGCCATCTCGATGGTCATGTGGTTTCTGATCCGGTAGTCCTCGATCGAGGACGACGCGACGGAGAATTTGCGGACGATGACGTCCTCGAATTCCTTCGCCGTGACTTCGTCGATGTAGCGCGAATCCGAGAAGCTCGCGACCTGGATCGTGCGCTGGTACTTCTCGCCGGCCTTGTGCGGCACCTGCATCAGCAGCGAAAGGCTCGGCAGGTTGACGTAGACTTCCCAGCCGGTCGGCGGCTGCATGGAGAAGTCGCCGTCGCGGACCGAGACGCGCTTGCCACCTGCGGCAACGAAGTCGTAAGCGTTCTTGCCCGGATCCACCGGCGCCGCGGCGGTTTGCTCCGCGGCAGCGGGCACGGGCGCGGCGGTATGCTCGGCCACGATCGTCGTCCCTTCGGGCGTCGCCGCCTCCTCGGCGTCGGGGATGACCTGCGCTTCGCCGTCGTCGACGGGGATCTCGTCTTCTCCCGCGTAGGCGGGAACGGCGAGGACCGCGGTGAACAGCAGAGCGAATTTCAGATTCGTGACCTTCATGACTTCCTCCTTAGGCCGTAGGGCGGCGGCTTTGAGCCGGTCCCTGACGACGCTCGATTTGCTCGTCGACGCTCAGGCGTCTCAGATCTTCCAGACGGTCGATGAGCGACATGTCCGTTTCATACACTCCAAAGCGGATCGGATCGTTTTCGTCGAGGTCGCTCGCCGTGATTTCGCCTCCGCCGACCACTTGCATGGGGACGTTCATACCGACCGGCAAACGCGTGATCAGCTTCAGCGCGGTATGGAAGCGGGCGGTCGGGTGCGGGATCGGGTCCGAGTCGACGGCGTAGACCGCGACGATCTTCCAGATTTCCAGACCCTTCTTGTCCTTGCCGTTGGCCGAGACGAAGAAGCAGATGTCACCGCTCCGCGGACTCGTGCCCATCGGGCGCAGCAGGCGGTCGACGGCGTTCTCCGAGCTGGTCATCAGCTCGTTGCTACGGCGCTGGGACAGCGGAATGAGCCAGTTGCGGGTTTCGCGCGGCAGCTCGATCGCGGGATCGAGTTGGTCGCCGCGTAGCTCTTCCTCGACGTTGGCGAGCTCGAGGCGGATGTGGGAAGTCGGCAGGCCGTCGGCTTCGAGGATCTCGATGGCGCGTCGCAGGTAAGCGGCGGCTTTCTCGGCGTCGCCGAGCTTGGCGTTGCAGTGGCCGAGCAGGCCGATGACTTCGGGGTCGCTGTCTCCGGCGAAGTGCAGCGTTTCCTGCAGCACTTTGCGGGCCGTCGGGTAGTCGCCGTCTTCGAACAGCGCGTACGCCTGGAAATAGCGGTAGTCGACGCTATTTGGATAGAGCTCGGTCAGACGCTCCGCCATCGTCGCGGCGGCGGCATAGTAGCCCTTGTCGAGGCAGCGATGGAACTCGAACACCTGGGGCAGCGGCGAGCCACGGAAGTGGCCTTTGATGAAGCCTAAGATTTCGTTCAGCGCTTCCTCTTCGCGGTGGCCGACGAAGCCGCGCGCCAGAGTCTGCCACTGAAAGAAGTCCGGAACGGCCGTCGTCGTCGTCCGGCAGAGGGCCGGCGTCGAGCTCTTGCGGTCGTTCAGGCGCTGGTCGCAAAGCTGGACGAGCTCCAGGCATTGCGGGTTGTGCGTGTAGTCTTCCATCGAGCGCGCGATCAAGCGGGCCGCGCCGAACTCGTCGAGCTCGAGGTGGACGATGCCGCGCAGCGCAGCGTAGGTCTCGTGGTCACCCGGCTCGGCCTGGCCGCGCATGAAGAGGTGGTCCTTCAGCGCGTGCAACGCGACTTTCTCTTTGAGCTCGGCGAGCGACTCGACCCAAAGGCGGTAGGAGGCGAAGCGATGGTCGCCGTCCGGGTCTTCGGCCAGGAGAGTCGACACGCGGTCGATGGCACCGTCCATGTCGCCGGCCCAGAACTTCGCCAACGATTCGTGGTACCCCGCAGGCAAACCTTCGTGGTTGCCGTGACGTTGGCTGATGGCGATCAGGTGCTGGACGAGTTCCGAAACGTTCCCGGTCATTGGCGCCGCTCCTCGAGGTAGGACATTTGTTTTTTTTTCGGAGGAGAAGCGTCGAAACTTTAGACGGTGGGCGAGTCTTGGCGAATGACCAAAAAAAAAGAAAGGGTCCCTTAGGACCCTTTCGGGTAGATCTTGCCTAGGTGATGAGGCGTCGAAGACCTTAGCTGGCCTTACGGACCTTCTGGCGGGAAGGAGCCACGACTTTCGCCGGGACCTTCTTCGACTTCGAGGCCGGCTCGGAAAGCGCGTTCTCGATTTCCTCGGCGCGGTCGATGAGGACCTCGCGGAGCTCATTGTAGCAATCTTCGCAGATCGGCTGATCGACCGCGGCGGTCTGGATCTCATTCCATAGAACGAGAACCGTCCATGCCTGCTCGCTGAATTCGCGACGGCGACTCTTGTTATCTTCGCTGCAGTTACTGCAGCATTCCGACACATGGTTCATGGCTTGCGTACCCCCGAGCCTTTCGATTTTGAACCTCACAACATCACCTCTAGGTTGGCCGTTCAAATTCCTGGCTTAGGGCACTCGCCCAGGCCGGTTCACACAAGTGTTCCGAGTCAATTTGGTCTTACGTATCGGGATCCGGACGACGAAACTTTAGCGAACGCAAAACATGCGTAGTTTTGCCAATGGGATCAAAGGCATCCCATGAGGCAATTTCGCCCCTGGTACGTGCCCTCGGGATTTGGGACCCCACTGCGGGATTCCTCTTCACTCCGGGTCGTGACCGCTCACCAAAATTGTGTCGTCTTTGCTCGCTCTCTATTTTCCATAGGAGCTCTTCACAGTCAACTTTTTTCTGGCTGGGTGGCCAGCTTTTTTTCCCAAGAAAACAAAGCTCTGCCTATTTATTAGGCGCGCCGGGTCAGTTTGCTTTGAGATAGGGAGCGCCATCGAAGTAGAACTTCAGCACTTCCTGCTTGATGTTGTGAAAGCGCAAACTCTCGCTTCTCACAGTAAGCAGCGGCTTCCACACTTCGTTCGCTTTCGAACGGGAGCCGTTCCGGTAAAGCATGAGCCCTTGCAGGTAACGAACCTCGTGATCCTGGCCGCTGTCGGTCTGGTCGAGGTAAAGCTTCGCCTGTCTCACCTGTCCCGCTTTCAAATACGCGTGAGCGAGCACGCGCATGAAGCGGAGATCCTTCTTCTCATCGAGGTCGGCCGCGAGCTTCGCGTACTCGAGCGCCTTCTCGACCTGACGGTTCTGCCAGATCAGGCAATCGGCCAACTCGACGTAGGCCTTGGCGCGAGCGGCTGTCGGGAGTCCCGGGTAAAGCAGCATCTGGTTGAACCAGACGCTTGCCGTCTCGAGCTGCCAGAGTTCCTTGAAAATGACACCGAGAGCCCAATAGATGTTGGGGCTGTCGAAGTTGGTGTTGAGGAGTTTCATGAAGTCGTACGTGGCGCGCGCCGCATCGTGGCTGCAGGCCGCGCGCACGAGATCGAGTAAAGACCCTTCGGAACCGTTTGCGTAGAGGTAGCGTAGCTTTCTGCGCGCGTAGACGAGCTCGTAGGCGTGACGGTCCTCGAAGCGTGCCGTGACCTGATCGTACTCGACCCAGTCGATCCGCTGGTCGTCGGTGCTGCTCAGACTCATGAGGACGGCGTCGATCTTCTTCATTTCCTCGTCAACCGGCGCGAGGTGGATCAGGTTGATCACCTCCTGGACGAGGTAAGAGACGTTCCAGGGATCGATCGCGAGCACTTTCGCGAGCAGCGTCAGCGACTCGCGGTACTCGCGCTTGCGGGCGAAGTAGTTGGCTTTGAGCCAGTAGATCTCGGCCTGGCTTTCGGCGGCGAGGCCGCCGTCCGGCGAGATCTTCGAAAGGATCTCCATCGCCTTCTCGGCGTCGCGGTACTGCATGACGAACGCGGCGTACTTCAGACCGGTCGGGCGGTTCTTGCCGTCGATCGCGAACATCGCTTCGAAGTGTTTGGCGGCGCGGTCGGTGTTGCCGAGCTTCAGATAGACGTCGGCGATGTGCCCTTGCACGTCGGCGTCGCCGCCAAATTTGGCGAGCAGGCTGTGGAGGAGAGCCAGGAGCTCGACCTTGTCGCCGCCGCCTTCGGTGAGCTGACGGAGCCGCTCGCGGCCGATCAGATATTCTTCGACGTTGACGTTGGCGAGCTTCAGGTTCGAGACGAGCAGGCAGAACCGGATGTCCGGGTTCTCGGGATGCGCGTCATAAGCTTCCGTGAAGAGTTCTTTCGCGAGCTGGTACTCGCCGAGCGAAAGGAACTGGCTGCCGATCTTCTGCACGACCTGCGGGCTGCCGCCTTCGGCTTTGAGGATGCGCTTGTAGTACTTGAAGGCTATCGCGAAGTCGTCGAACTCTTCGAGCACCTTCGCGATGAAGTAGAGGACGCCTTCCGGGGTCTTCGGATCGTCGAGGGCCGTCATCGCCAAGCCGGAACCGCGGCTACGGCGGCTTTCCCCCGCGGCCTTGTCGCCCTGGGCTTCCGCGATGCGCGCCGTCGCCAGGAGCTCGTAGATCTGGATTCGAACCAGCCGTGCGGGAACAGATCCGGCGCTGGTACAAGAGCAAGTGGCTCGCGCCGAACCGCTTGAAATCGCGCGCGCTCGTCGACACCGTGCGCGGCGTCTATATCCCGTACTGGACGTTCGACGCGCAGGTGGTCTGTCCCTGGGAAGCCGAGGCAGGTCACTATTACTACACCACTGAGACGTATCGCGACGACAAGGGGCAGACACAGACCCGCCAGGTGCAGCACACGCGATGGCAGCCGGCCGTTGGCGTCGTCGAGCATTTTTTTGACGACGAACCGATCCCGGGCACCCGGGGTGTGTCCCACGCCCTGCTGAAGCAAGTGGAGCCATTCCCTACAGGCGAGCTGGTGCCATACGACACTTCGTTCCTGTCGGGCTTCGTGGTGGAGCACTACCAGGTCGTGTTGCTGGATGCTGCGACGGCGTCCGAAGCATCGATGCACGCAAAGCTCGAAGAGATGTGCGCCTCGCAGGTGCCGGGCGACACGCATCGCAACCTCGTCATCCACCCCACGTTCTCGGCACGGACGTTCAAACACATCCTCGTGCCGGTCTGGCTGCTGACCTACACGTATGGCGCGAAGGTGTTCCACGTGCTGGTGAACGGCGTGAGCGGCACCATGGCGGGGGAGTATCCGAAGAGCTTCTGGAAAGTCTTTTTCCTTGTCCTCGCCATCATCATCGTCGTCGTGGTGGTTTTGCTCCTTCAGGGTGAGCAGTAAAGCGCGAACCTCGCTAAAGATCGAGATATGTTCGACAAGAAGCTGAAGATGCCGTCCGCCGCCGAAGCGCTCAAGGGCCGCGATGACCGGATGGCGGTTCCGCCACGGCACCATGTCCTCGCCGCGCCGCTCGATGGAACGTTTCCCGCCCCTCTCGAGAAAGCCCTCTTCGGTCTGGGGTGCTTCTGGGGTGCCGAAAAGAAATTCTGGCAGCAGCCGGGCGGTTATACGACCGCCGTCGGCTATGCGGCCGGCGTGACGCCGAATCCGACCTACCGCGAAGTCTGCAGCGGCATGACCGG